>NZ_FTMS01000004.1 GCF_900156105.1 Alkalispirochaeta americana | reverse complement strand
TGTCCCGTCTGCAAGAACCCTGTCCCCGCCGAGGGATATGTAATTGCCCGGATGTTCAGCCGCCACGACAGGAAGCATCTGCGCGTTCTGGGATGCACGGCCTGCCGGAAAGATCCTGTCCGGGGATACGCTCCCTGATACTCCGGGCTGGCTCTGCCCGGGCTGGCCTGATACCCGGCGAGTAGGATAGGATTGCCCCATGGAAGAGACACTCTTTGACAGAATCATAGCAAGGGAGCTCCCGGCTGATATCGTTTTCGAGAACGATCAGGTGGTGGCCTTCAGGGACATCAATCCCCAGGCACCGGTTCACGTTCTGGTGGTGCCCCGCACCCGCATGCAGAGCATCGCCGAGGCCTCGAAACACTCTCCCGAGGTTCTGGGGGCCTTTGTCCAGGGTATCGCCGAAACGGCACAGACCCTGGGGCTCGAAGAGAACGGGTACCGGGTGGTCTTCAATACCGGGAAAGATGCCCTTCAGACGGTGCCCTACATCCACGCCCATATTCTGGGAGGACGCCGCCTCGCCTGGCCCCCGGGGTGAACCCACGAGGCTCCCGAGGGCTCTTTCCCGATTTTTTCCCGGTGGCCAGGAGCCTCTTCATAGGCTATGCTTGTACCTATGGATGCCTTACTCGTAGTGGATGTGCAGAACGATTTTCTTCCCGGCGGTGCCCTGGCTGTTCCCCGGGGAGATCGGGTGATACCGGTAATCAACCGTATCATGCCGCACTTTTCCCTGGTGATCGCCACCCAGGACTGGCACCCGGCCGATCACGGGAGCTTTGCCTCGAATCACTCCGGCCGGTCTCCCGGAGAGGTAATCCAGCTGGAAGGCCTCCAGCAGATTCTCTGGCCCGATCACTGTGTCCAGAACACCCCCGGCGCTTCCTTTGCCTCGGGCCTCGATGTGGCAGGGTTCCATGGGGTGGTCCGCAAGGGATCTGACCCCCGGGTGGACAGCTATTCCGGGTTTTTTGATAACGGGGGCACCCGTGCCACGGGTCTGGAACGAATCCTGCGGGACCGGGCAGTCACGAGGGTTATCGTCTGCGGCCTGGCCCAGGACTACTGCGTGAAGTTCACTGCGCTGGACGCCCTCCGCCTGGGCTTCGAGACGGTGGTGGTCGAAGACGGAACGCTCCCCGTGGAGGTTTCTCCCGGGGACGGAGACCGGGCCTTGCAGGAGGTTCTTGACGCAGGGGGAACACTGGTAGAACACGGAGTCTGGTGAACCCGCTGGAAACCGGAGCCCTCCTCGTAGTAGAGTCGCGCCATGGAACAGATGAAGCGCACCCATACTTGCGGCGCCCTCGGGGTAGCCGATACCGGAAAAACCGTTCGGCTCAATGGCTGGGTCCACCGGACCCGCGATCACGGAGGCGTTCACTTTTTGAACCTCCGCGATCGCTATGGCATTACCCAGGTTGTTATCAACGAGGATGCCCCCGAAGCGTTGCGCACCCTTGCTGCCTCCCTTCGCATGGAATATTGCATTGCCCTGGAAGGGGTCGTCCTGGAACGGCCCGAGGCGATGAAAAACCCCTCCATGATCACGGGGGAGATCGAGGTTTCGGCATCCCGGATCGAGATTCTCAATACCAGTGAACCGGTACCCTTTACCATCGACGAACGCTCCGACGCCCGTGACGATGTGCGGCTCACCTATCGCTACCTGGATTTGCGCTCCTTCTCGATGCAGCGGAAGATCGCCCTGCGCCACACCGTGATGCAGACTGTCCGGGAGTACCTGACCTCCCTCGATTTTATCGAGATCGAGACGCCCACCATGATCAAATCCACTCCCGAGGGAGCCCGGGATTTCCTGATTCCCTCGCGGCTCCATCCGGGAGAGTTCTACGCCATGCCCCAGAGTCCGCAACTCTATAAGCAGATTCTCATGGCCAGCGGGTTCGACCGCTACTTTCAGATCGCCCACTGCTTTCGCGATGAAGACGCCCGGGGCGACCGCCAGCTGGAACATTCCCAGATCGATCTGGAAATGAGCTTTGTGGGAAAGGACGAGGTCTTCGCCGTTATCGAGGGCATGATGGCCCGGGTATTCCAGAGGGGGCTGGGAACGGATCTGGAAACCCCCTTCCCCCGGATCAGCTACGACGAGGCGATGAACCGCTACGGCTCGGACAAGCCGGACCTTCGCTTTGACCTGGAAATTCAGGATTTTGCTGCCTTTGTGGCAGGAAGCGGTTTTGGTGTCTTCGAGAATGCTCTTGCCGCCGGTGGGGCGGTCAAGGCCCTGGTTGTGCCCGGTCAGGCAGGGTTCAGCCGCAAGCAGATCACCGATCTGGAGGATATCGCCAAAACCTACGGAGCCAGGGGTCTTGCCTGGACCAAGGTTGCCCGGGGAGATTCCGGTTCGATCACCTTTGAGGGGGGAATCGCCAAGTTCTTTGCCTCCCGGGCAGAGGAGATCGCCTCCGCTCTGGGTGCCCGGGAGGGCGATCTCCTGCTTTTCATGGCGGACCAGTGGAAAGTGGCCGTCACCGCCCTGGGAGCGGTCCGGTCCCGCCTGGGACACACCCTCAACCTGATAGACCGGGGAACCTTCCGCTTTGCCTGGATCGTGGACTTTCCCCTCTTCGAGTACGATCAGAACGAAGAGCGCTGGACTGCGGCCCACCACCTTTTTTCCATGCCCCAGGCGCAGTACCTGGAAACTCTCGAAAGCGACCCCGGCTCGGTCAAGGGAGACCTCTACGATCTGGTCTGCAACGGCTTCGAGCTTGCTTCGGGATCGATCCGTATCCACGATCCGGCCCTGCAGCAGCGAATTTTCCAGATCGTCGGGTTCGATCCCGACGAGGCCCAGCGTCGGTTCGGGTTTCTTCTGGAGGCCTTCCGGTACGGTGCGCCTCCTCACGGAGGAATCGCCCCGGGACTCGACAGACTGGTGATGATCATGGCCGGGGAAGAATCGATCCGGGAGGTGATCGCCTTTCCGAAAACCGCCACGGGGGTCTCTCCCATGGATAACTGCCCCAGCCCTGTGGACGAGAAACAGCTGGCCGAGCTGGGGCTCCTGCTGGCTCCCCGGAAAGACCAGGAGGCCTGACAATTCTCCTGGAAGAACGGCTCCTGACCTGGCACGCCCTGCTCCAGGACGTGCCCTACCTCCGGGGAATACCCCTGGAGGCCCTGGCCTTTCTGATACCCTTCGCCGCCTGGTTGCTCTACGACGTATTCTCGCGGCTTTCCCCGTACCTGGCCCGCCCCGATTCCCGCCAGGGAGTACGAATCTTTCTGGCCCAGACAAGACTGCCGGTCCAGCTTATCCTGGCAACGTTGCTCCTCTCCTGGGGGGCGCCGGGCCTTGCGGGGTCCCGCCTTCCATCGTTGATCGTCGTGGCTGCCTCGGGAATGCTGCTCCACCGTGCCACGGGGACGCTCTTTATTTTTCTCCGTCGCCAGTTCGATCTCTCCAACCCCGACAATCTCCGGGCCCGGCGGGCCACAACGCAAATTATTGTCCTGGAACGAATCGCCCTGATTTCAGTGGCGGTCCTGACAATCGCGGTCCTTCTCATGACGATCCCCGGGATTCAGCGTTTCGGAACCTCCCTGCTCGCTTCTGCGGGAGTGGCCGGTCTGGTGATCGGCCTGGCGGCACAGCAATCGATCGCGAATGTTCTGGCGGGGATACAAATCGCCATCACCCAGCCCCTGCGAATCGACGACGCCGTGGTGATCGACGGAGAATGGGGATGGGTCGAGGAGATTACCCTGACCTACGTGGTCATTCGCATCTGGGACCGGCGGCGGCTGGTTGTCCCCATCAGCTATCTGCTGCAAAAGCCCTTCCAGAACTGGACCCGCACCACCTCTTCGGTAATTGGGGCAGTCACAATCCACGCCGACTACTCTGTGGACGTGGAGGCTCTGCGAAAAGAGCAGTCCATGATTCTTGCGAAACACCCGCTGTGGGACGGAGAAGTTGATGTGGTTCAGATGATGGAGGCCTCGGACCGCACTGTGGTTATCCGCTCGCTCATGAGCGCCGCCAACTCTCCCAAAGCCTGGGATCTGCGTTGCGACCTGCGGGAACGGCTCATCCGGTGGCTTGGCGAGACCCAGTCCGGGGCGCTCCCCCGTCAGCGCATGCGCATTCAGGGGGAGGTTACCCGGCGAAAGGGGCCTTCCTAGGAGGGTTGTTCCAGCCTTCGGGCTCTCCGGGTTCTGCGCATCCAGCTTCGCAGGGGGCCTGCCGGGGCCACCACCGCAGCCATCACAAAGAGGCAGAACCCGACCAGGACGATCGTCCCGCCCGATGCAACGTTCAGGACAAACGAGAGATAGAGCCCGGTTGCCGCCGAGGTCATCCCCACAGCGACAGAGATAGCTATCATCGACGGCAGGTGCCGGGTCAGGAGCGATGCCGTGGCTCCCGGAACAATCAGCATGGCCACCACCAGGATCACCCCCACCGTCTCCAGACTCGTCACGATAGTAAGCGTGAGAAGAAGCATCAGCCCGTAGTGGATCGCCTTGGTGGACATTCCTATCGCGCTGGCATGGACCGCATCAAAGGCGTAAAGGACAAACTCCTTGTAAAAAAAGAACACCAGCACCAGGGCAATGATCCCCGCCGTAAAGGTGGTGACCAGCATGGGCATATCCACACCCAGGACGTTCCCAAAGAGTACGTGCATCAGATGCGTCGAGGTGGCAACCCGGGAGATGATCACCACGCCCAGGGCAAAGGCAGCGGTAAACATGATTCCCATGGCTGAATCTTCCTTGACCGAGGTGTTTCGCTGAACAAATCCTATTCCCAGGGAAGTGAGAGCACCACTGAGAAAGGCTCCCACGATCACGGGAATTCCCGCCAGATAGGCCAGGGCAACTCCGGGAAGCACGGCGTGGCTGATGGCATCGCCCAGAAGGGCCCAGCGCTTGAGCACGACAAAGCAGGACAGAACACCGCAGACCGCCCCCACCACCAGGGACGTCATGAGCGCCCGCTGCATGAAGAGGTAGGAGAACGGATCGGACACCACCGATGGAAGGAAGCCGATCAGGACCATCAGGATCGCCGTCAATAACTCGATAACCGCCACGATTGCGTTGTAGAAGAGGATCATCGCTTCACCCCCTGGCGGTGATAACAACGCTCCAGGGACTCGCTGCTGAGCATCTCCCGGGGCGCTCCCACTCCCATGACTCCATGGTTTATCAAAACCACCAGCTCGGCCTGTTCCCGTGCCGTGGGAAGATCGTGGGTAACCATGATGACAGTCTTGCCCTCACCGCAGGCCCGGCGCAGAACTTTCAGAATCAGCTCCTCCGAAGCACGGTCGACCCCTGCCAGGGGTTCGTCCAGCAAGAGCACCCGGGGATGCTGCGCCAGCGTCCGGGCAAGAAAGACCCGCTTTTTCTGCCCCCCCGAGAGAGCCCCGATGGGTCTGCGGGCAAACTCTTCCATACCCACCGCTTCCAGTGCCTGCCGGACAGCCTGGTGATGGGAGGATCCCAGAAAACGGGGCGGCAGGAACCGGCGCAATCCCGCTTCGTGTCGGGCATGACCGTACCGCCCACCCAGAACGACGTCGTAGACCGAGAGGGGAAAATCCCAATCGATATCCGCTTCCTGGGGGATATAGCCCACCAGGTTTTCTCTCCGGGCCTGGGCCAGGGTCGTGCCGCAGATTTCGATGGATCCCCGGTTGCTCCGTTTTACTCCCGTCAGCAACTTCAGGAGCGTCGATTTTCCCGCACCGTTGGGACCAACCAGCGCGATAAACTTCTGCGAGGGCAGGTCCAGATCAACCCCCTCCAGGGCGGACACGCCGCTGTAGTCAGCACCGACCCCGCGAAGAGAGATCGAGAGGGGGCAATGGTCCTCCCCCCTGAGGGAGGAGGCTGCGGCGACGGTTTCACTGGTGTTTGAACAGGTCTGTCTCATCGCCGTAAGGGTACTCATTTTTCCAGCTCCTGGAGAAGAAGGTTTGCATTGGCCCGCATCATGGCTGCGTAGGAGGTTACACCCGATTCGCCGGTACCCAGGGAATCCACGTAGAGGGGCCCGGCCACGGCGGCGCCGGTCTCGTCGGCAACACTGCGAACGTAGCGATCGCTAATGGTGCTCTCGTAGAAAACGGTGCCGATTTCGTCCCGCCTGATGATATCGATTATTCGGGCCAGTTGCTGGGGCGTTCCCTCCTCTTCGGAATTGCTTCCCCAGATACCATCGTGATCCAGCGAGAAGGCCCGGGCAAAGTAAAGGAACGCCGCCTCGCTACTCACGAGATTCCGCCGCTCCGGGGGTATGGGTGCGAGCTTTTCCGATATCTCCCGGTAGAGGTCATTCATTGACTGGATCGCTTCAGCTGCCCGGGCGGTGTAATTCGAGGCGTTCTCCCCATCGAGCGCGATCAGCTGGTCCCGAATTACCTCCAGATAGCGAACTGCGATACGGGGATCCATCCAGAGGTGCGGATCGGCATCACCCGCCAGATCGCCCAACATGACAGGGATCGTTTCAACCCCGGTCTCTTCTGCCACGGCCACGCGGGGCACCGAGGCGGGAAGTATCCGCTGGGCCTGGGGAAGCCAGGTCTCGATCTGGTAGCCGTTGTAGAGGAAGAGATGCGCTTCCTCGAGGTCGGCAAAGTTCCGGGGAGTCAACTCCCACTCGTGGAGCTCGGCACCTGCGGGAACGATCGTCTTCACCTGCACATCCTCTCCGGCTACGGAGCGGACAAGATCCTCCAGGACGGTAAAGCTTGCCACAACCAGGGGGCGGTCCGGCACGGTCCGTTCAGAACGGCCCCCGGCCGCGACAGTGCCTGCGGCAAAGATCATTGCAAGACCCATCGCAAGAAGAAAGGAGCGTTTCAGGGACTGCCGGTGGGACTGCCGGTGGCAGTAGTCCCGGCAAACAAGATTTCGAAACTCACGGTCGATCATGGGGCATCTCCTCTTTCCTAATAGCTAGTAATCAAAATCAGGATTTTGATTAGTCAAATATACGGGGCCGTCCGGGAGATGTCAACACCCCTGGTAGGAGCTGGTGATTAATCCAGGGGTGTTTTAAGGGTTGATCCCTGGCCTTATCCCGGGGTCCGATAGCGTTAGATCTGCCTTTCGGGGTATTCTCCCGATCTATGGCCCAAAGTACAAATGCCCCGAACCAGATGCACCACTCATCGTCCCTGAGTCTTTTCTTCTCGGGAGCCGCTTCGGCGCTTCCCATCGCCACAGGCTATATTCCCGTGGCGATCACCTTCGGTATTCTGGTCGTCAACAGCGGGCTTTCCTTTCTGGATGCGGTGCTGGCTTCGGCGCTGGCCTTTGCCGGAGCGGCCCAGTTTATGGCTGTGGGAATGTACGCGGGAGCGATCTCTGCAGCGGGAGTCCCCCTGGGGGGACTTTCCCTGGCAGCGGGCATCCAGATCGTTTTTGCCGGGTGGCTTCTGAATCTGCGCCATCTTCTGATGAGTTCCGTGGTGGCTCCCAACGTGGCAGGTTCCCCCTCTCTTCCCCGGCGCAGCCTCCTGGCCTTCGGCCTTACCGACGAGGTTTTCGGGGTGGCCACCTGGCGAATCGCCCGGGATGGTCCGGTCAGCTCGGCCTTTCTTCTGGGGCTGGAGCTGGCGGCCTATTCCGCCTGGGTGGGAGGGACTGCTCTGGGAGCGTCTCTGGGCGAAATCCTTGCGCCTTCCCTGCGGGCGGCCATGGGACTTGCTCTCTACGCGCTCTTTGCGGCTCTCCTGGCGGGGCAGTTTCGCGCCCGCCGCCGCCGACCAGGGCCTGTCGCCGTGGCAGCCCTCTGCGGAGCAACGATGAATGTTTTTTTACGAGGCCCCCTGGCGCTTGGTCCCGGCTCGGCCTTTCCCATCGCCATGACCGTGGGTGCCCTGGCGGGGTGGGCCGTCACGCTCATGGCGGAGCCCGTCTCGCTGAAGGAGGAATCTTCGCCATGACAAACATAACGCTTCCCTGGATTCTTGTGTGCCTTGGCATATTTCTGGGTACCTACCTGGGCCGGGCTTTGCCCTTCTGGTTCTCCCGGATGGAATCGCTTCCGGAGGGAGTGAAGCGTTTCCTCGAGGTGGTTCCTGCGGCCGCGCTTGGGGCTCTTTTGTTTCCCGATTCCTTTCTGGGAAGTCCCGCCGTGATCGCCGCCGCCGTGGTTTCCCTGGCGTTCCTGCTGACCCTGCGGGGTGTGGGGCTCACCCTGGTGGTGCTGCTCACAATCAGCCTTGCCTGGGGGGGCTTTGCCCTCCTGCCGGGGTGAAACGGCCGGGCAGAAACGGCCCACAAAAGGGCGTTGCTTGACACCCGGGGCCCTCCGGGGTACACCCTAGGGAAATGAGTCAATCCAGTTCTCCTCCCCGCTCATTGCTGGGAATGTCTCCGGAAGATCTGCGGGAGGCCGTGTCCGCCCTGGGACACCAACCCTACCGGGCAGATCAAATATGCCAGTGGATCTATCGCCAGGGCGCCCGGTCGCTGGAAGAGATGAAGAACCTCCCCGGAACACTCCGCCAGGCCCTTGCGGAAACCCTTCCCCTGGACGTGGTTCCTCCGGCCCGGGTTCTCCAGTCTGCCGACGGAACAAAAAAATACCTTTTCCCCGTTGCGGGCGGTGCCGTGGAGGCAGCTCTCATTCCTGATGGAGAGCGCTCTACTCTCTGCCTTTCCACCCAGGTGGGGTGCCGCCGGGCCTGTTCCTTCTGCCAGACGGGACGCCAGGGATTTCAGGGAAATCTCACCGTTTCGGAAATACTGAACCAGTATCACTCGATCCCCGAACGGAGCCAGATCACCAATATCGTGTTCATGGGGATGGGAGAACCTCTGGATAACAGCGACGCCACCTTCCAGGCTCTGGACCGGTTCACAGACCCCCAGGGGTACGGCCTGTCGGCACGGAGAATCACCCTCTCCACCGTGGGGATTCACCCCCAACTGGAGGAGTTTTTTGCCCGATCCCCGGTGGAACTCGCCATAAGCCTCCACAATCCCTTTCCCCGGGAGCGTCAGAAAATCATGCCGGTAGAACGCGATAACCCCATCGAAGAGACGCTCCGCCTGATCCGTCGAGACCGCCAGGATCGAACCAGAAGAATTTCCTTCGAATATACGCTCCTGGAGGGTTTCAACGACACCCCGGCCCACGTGGAGGGCCTCGCCAAACTGCTGAACGGACTCAGGCTCCGGATCAACCTTATCCCCTACCACACCATCGAGGGATCTCCCCTGCGGCCGACATCTGCCGAAGGAATAGAGAAGTTTTCCCGGGAACTTCAAAACAAGGGAATGGCAACCTTCGTCCGCCGCTCCCGAGGCGAAGATATTAACGCTGCCTGCGGGCTTCTGTGGACGAAGACTCCTTTGGAAGAGACTCCTCAGAGAGTGTGCGGGGACGGGAATCAAGAGGGTTGAGTGCCTGGGGAGCCTCGCGGCCCGCTCCCAACTCCTGAAGTTTCCGGGCCGTGGGAAGAACGCGCCGCTCGAAAGAGCCCGCGCTCTCGTTGAAGCGTTCCACCGCCTGGTGAAGGGCCCCGCCGAGACGGTTCATATGGCTGGCAAAGGGCTGGAGCCGCTCCAGAAGCTCTCGTCCTCCGGCGGCGATCTCCCGGGCGTTCCGGGAGAGATCTACCTGCATCCAGCCGTAGGCGATCACCTGCAACAGCGCCAGAAAGCTGGCAGGGGCAGAAATAATAACCTTATTGGCAAGAGCATATTCCAGGATCTCGGGGTCTGTCGTGAAGGCCGCCGTGAGACCGCTTTCATAGGGAACAACCATCACCACGAACTCGGGGGTCCGTTCAAACTGGCTCCAGTAGGCTTTCTGGGAGAGCGCCTGGATGTGACCCCTCAGGGCCTGGGCGTGACGGCGCAGGGCCTGGGAGGCAAGCTCCGGCGTGGCCGCTTCCTGGGAATCCAGGTAGGCGCTCATGGGAGCCTTGGCGTCAACGGGAAGAACTCCTTCCGAGGGCATACGGATAATCATATCCGGACGGCCCCGGAACGTCCCGGATCGGTCCCCCGGGGTTTTTCGAATCCCCTCGCTGCCCCCGGTCTGCTCCTGGAAATCCACATGATCTACCATGCCCGCCATTTCTACCAGCCGCCGAAGCTGGATCTCGCCCCACTTGCCGCGAACCTGGGGAGCCCGCAAGGCCTGGTCCAGGGAGGTCGTGGCCTGGTGTAGCGAACGGTATTGCTCCCCGATCGTCCGGACCTGCTCGGTGAGTCCCTGATAAGCTCCCTGACGCCGCTCTTCCAGGGTGCGTACCTGGTGATCAAGTTTCTTCAGCTCCTCCGCCAGGGGGCTCACCACCCCCCGAAGCTCCTGAGTCCGGGCGCCCCAATCGCTTTTCAGAAGCTGGGAGAACTGGGTCAGCTGAACCTTGCTTTGCTCCAGAAGCGAGGTGGTGCTTTCACGGAGGGTTCGTCCTGCCAGGGATTCAAAGGTCTCCCTCAGGGAGGTCTCGGCCCGGGCAAGCCACTGGAGACGTTCCTGATCGGCTGCCTGGCGGGTCTCGAGCTCCGAAACCCGGAGGGCCAGCGCTTCCTTGCGAAGCCGTTCCTGGTTTCGCTCCTCCAGGAGTTCTTCCTTTCGGCGCCGCAGCTGCTCTAGTTCTGCCCGTATCGCCGCCCCGCGGGCAACTGCGAGAGCATGGACCAGCACAGCCGTTACCACCGAACCGACGAGAGCGCCGAAAACGGGCAGGACTATCTCTTCCCCTATCATGTCACGATCCTGCCCGCCGGGCAGGGCCGTGTCAACAGCGAGGGCCTGCTACAGCAACCTACTGCTCCTGGACTGGCTGCGCCTCGAAACCGAGCGGTTTCAGCACGGCGTTCACCGCGGCCAGATCGGGAGCGGTATCTCCGCGATACTCCAGAACGAGCCGTTTTTCAGGCGCCGAGGCCCGGGCTTTCTTTACCCCCGCAACTCCCCGGACTGCACCGGTAATCTTTGCTTCACAGTGCCCGCAATTCATGGCCGGAACCCGGTATTCCACCGAACCCCGGGATAATCCGAATAATCCCATTGGTGTCCTCCTGGGGATCAAGGCTAACGCTCCCGCCCCGCCCGGTCAAGTACCCTTGGGGGGTACCCTATAAAACCCTTCGAAGAAGAGATTCGAAGCGACTTGCCTATCTCCGGGAGGGGGTGCACAATAGGGGTATGATACGACGATCATCGCTTTTCGGCGGTCCCGGCCTGGTGGGACACCTCGGTCTGGCCCTGGCCCTACTCCTCTTCCAGGGAGGCATCGTTTCCCTGGCCGCCCTTCCCCTCAGGTCAGTAACGCTTCTTACCAGCGGCGTGGGAGAGTTCGTTCACCGGGGAACGGTCTCGGGTTCGGGAACGATCACCTTTACTGTTGCCCGGGAAGAGATGAGCGATTTTCTGCGCTCCCTCACCCTGATTGACCACGACGGCGGAACCCTGGATCTGGCAGAATACCCCACGGGAAGCGACCAGGAGCTTCAGGACGTTCACCGCCTGGCTGATCTGTTGCGCCAGCTCCGGGGCACACCCCTGGAGGTCGTCTTGCGCCGGGACGAGCCCGGTGAAGCTGCACCCGCTCCGGTAGAGGGCCTCCTGATCGGCTCCCACATGACCGATTCCAATGACGGAACGATCCTGATTGCCCGGGACCGGACCTTCCGGGAGATACCCCTCTCCCGGGTGGAGCTCCTTCGATGTACCGACCCGGCCATGCAGGAATCGCTTGATGCGGCTCTAGCCGCGCTTACCCGGACCGCCCTGGAAAAAGACCTCCGGGAGGTCTCTCTGAACTACTCAGGCCGGGGCCGACGAACTCTGGAGATCCGCTATCTCCGGGAGATGCCCCTCTGGAACACAACGTACCGGATCGTCCTGGACCCGGGGAACCGTCGGGGACTCCTGCAAGGGTGGGCCCACATTGATAACACCACCGACCTGGACTGGGATGAGGTGGAACTGACCCTCACTGCAGCCAACCCCAGGACCTACCGATTTGATCTCTACCGGCCCCGCTATATCAACCGGCCTCTCTTTGGAGCCCCCGACGAACCCTTGCTCTCCCGGACGGCCCGGAGCGCCGACCGCCTGGCCTTCGCAGCAGCGCCGCCGGAGATGTCCCGGGAAGAGTTGCTCACGGGGATGACCTTTACCCTGCCTGGCCCGGTGACGATTCCCCGGGGACGTTCCATGATGGTTCCAATTGTGAACACCAGGGTGGCGGCAGAGCCAATCCGCCAGGTTTCGCCTGATCAGAACCATCGACGTCCCGAGGCAGCCGTGCGCTTCACCAACGAGAGCAGTGACCTCCTTCCTCCGGGCCCTCTTACGGTCTACGAGGGCCAGCGCTATGTGGGAGACGGCGCGATTCCGCTTCTGCCTGCCCGGGGAGAGGCGATCGTGACCTACGCCCTGGACCCCCACCTGGAAGTTCTTTCCAGGTCCGGCAGCCCGGAAGAAGAACTGTCCACCCTCAGCCTGGCCGAGGGTATCCTGATCGCCGAGCGGCGGGCACGACTGCGCACCACCTACGAGGTTCGTTCCCTGGGTGTGGATGCAGGCGGTCCCGACACGCCTATCGTGGTTTCTCACCGACGGAGAAAGGGCTGGGAGGTGATCGCTCCCGCCGACCATACCCTTCAGGGGGAGGTTGCCCTGGTGCCCCTGCGGGGTAGCTCCGTCACGGTGGTGGAGGAACAGATACGGGAACAGCGGTACGCCCTGACGGACCTTGATCAGGAGATGCTGGGCTACTTCAGCAGCAACCGCCTCATCGACCCTACGGTGCGCCGAACCCTCCAGAATATCTCCTCTTTGCGAAGCTCCCTGGAGGAACACCGCCGAACCCGGCAGGTCCAGGAAGCACGCCGGGAGGAGATCTTCGCTGACCAGCAGCGCATCAGCACCAACATGGCCCAACTGGAGCGAAACACCTCCCTCTACCGGGAGTATACCCGGTCCCTGACGCATCAGGAGGAAGAACTCCGGCGGCTCCGGGATACCCTTCAGGAGGCCCGCCAGGGAGAGGCTCGTGCCCGGGACGCCTTGCGTGATTACCTCCAGACCCTGGGTGCAGACCTTTGATACCGGCCAGGCGGGTTGGTCTGCCAGGAGCCAGGCGGGTTGATCTGTCGGGGGCCAGACAGATTGGTCTGTCGGGGGCCAGGCGGGTTGACCACGCCGAGGGTCCGGGAAAAACTTGACAAAGTTACCTTGTTTTATGATCTTACCGGTATGAGTGATATAACATTTTCTGTAACGGCCACAGCGGCCTCTCCTACGCGGACCGATGTGGAGGCACGTAATTTCTCGCTTGTTCTGGACGAACCCCCCTCGCTGGGAGGGACCGATTCAGGCCCCAACCCGGTGGAGTACGAACTTGCCTCCCTGGCGGGATGCCTGAACGTAACGGGCCACGTCGTTGCCCGGGAGATGGGCATAACCATCGAGAGCCTCACCATGACGCTTTCGGGAGCGCTGAATCCGGCCAGGTTTATGGGCCAGAGCGACGCCGACCGGGCCGGCTTCAAGGGGATCACCGTGGACATGAAGGTCTCTTCCAGCGCCGATGCAGCGACCCTGGAGAAGTGGCGAGACACCGTAGAATCCCGCTGTCCCGTGAGCGACAACCTGGTCAACGGCACAACCGTGGCGATCCGGGTCGCTCCGTAACCGAAGCCCCGCCGGCCTTTGCTCCGCCAGGGAGCTGCCCGGGGCCTGATCCGGCCTGAGCTCCAGCTGACCTGACCGGTCCTGCGCCGAGCCGGGTCGGAACGAGGGCTCTCATAGTCTGTCACCGCCGCGATCCCTCCGGAGATCGCGGCACATCCATCACAGTTTTTTCCTCCCCCCGTGGCATCCCGGGAACAAATGAACTACCCTTAAAGTATGAGCAGAACAAGCGGTGAACATCGGTTCACGGGCGATCTCGCCCAAGAGTACGAGTTAATCACCCTGGCGTACCCCGATTTTGAGGCCTTCCAGCATCAGATGATCGAGGGTATCGATTTCAGCTCCGCCGGGACAGATCGGGATGTGCCCTTCCATCTCCTGGAGATCGGCACCGGCGACGGCTTTACCACCACCCGCCTGGTTCAGGCGATGCTGGAGGCCCCCGGGGCAGGGCTGATCACCAGCATCGACAACGATCCGAACCAGCTCCACAAGGCCCAGGAACACCTGCGGGAGGCAACCAAAGGCGGCCATGTCCACCTCCGGGAGTCCGACGCCCTGGCGTATCTCCAGGATTCTCCCGACGAGAGCTTCGACGTGGTGGCCACGGCCTTCACCCTGCACAACCTGGAGGCGGGCTACCGAAGGGAGGTGGAACGCCAGATCTTCCGGATTTTGCGCCCGGGGGGGCTCTTCACCAACGCTGACAAATACGCCCCACGGGGACAGGAACAGTTCGACGCTCTGGCATACCAGATAGAACGCTTCTTCCAGGCGTTCGTACCCCGGGGGAAGCTGGAGATTCTTCAAAAATGGGTCTTGCACAACATCTCGGATCAGTCACCACGGTACGCCATGTTTGCCGACGAGACCGTCTCCCACCTTGAAGCGATTGGCTTCAAGGGTGTCGAGATCAGCCACCGCTCCCATATGCAGGCGGTCTTGCGCGCACGCGTCCCCTGAAACACCGGAACCGCTCTCTGCTCTCCACGGGACCGGTTCCGGCCCAAAGCCGGGGACCATTATGACAAGGCGGGTCATCCGGCCCGCCTCCCCAATTGATCACACCTCTCTCGCTTTCGCTTGAAAGTTATGGTATCTTCAAATAAAGGCCCAATGGGAGATCTCTCCCCGAAGAAACAGCCCTGGAAGGAGTCCTTGCCCTGATGAACCCGAAAAAAATTGGAATTGCCCTGGCCGGGTACGGCATGATTGGTCGGCTTCACGCCATGAACTACCGCCAGATTCCCTTCATCTACCCCGGAATCCTGCCGGAGCTTGAGTTGCGTAGTGTCTGCACCTCCCGGGAGTCTTCAGCCCGGGCAGCCCGGGCCGAGGCAGGATTCATCACAGCAACGACGGAGATCGAAAAACTCCTGGAAGACCCCCTGGTGGAGGTGGTGGATATCTCCCTGCCCAATAATCTGCATCTTCCCGTTGCCCGGGCAGCCCTGGCAGCGGGAAAGCACGTCTACTGCGAGAAACCCCTGGCAGGAACCCTGGAAGACGCCCTGGCGATCCAGACTGCCGCAGACACGGGTCCGGGTACATTCGGAATGGTCTTTCAGTACCGCTTTATCCCGGCGGTTCAACGGGCAAAGGAAATTCTTCAGCAGGGAAAACTGGGAAGAATCTTCAGTTTCCGCGCGGAATACCTTCATAGCGGCTACCAGGACCCCCAACGGCCCCTGACCTGGAGGATGAAACGCGAGAGCGGCGGCTCCGGTGCTCTGGGAGACCTGGGGTCCCACGTGATCGATCTGATGCGGTATCTTCTGGGAGACTTCGAAAGCCTCCAGGCGCACCTGGAACGGTTTATCCCCCGCCGACCCCTCACCCGGGGCGGAACCGATCTGGGCGAGGTCACCGTGGACGACGCAGCCTGGCTCCGGGTACGGCTGGCCAGCGGAGCCCTGGGCACGATCGAGGCCTCCCGCTTTGCCACGGGAACGCTGGACGATCTGCGGTTCTGGATCTACGGCGAGGGAGGAGCCCTTCATTTTGACCTGATGAACCCCAATTACCTGGCCTGGTTTGACGAGAGCAACCCTGGCGGTGACCACGGCGGCCAGCGGGGCTGGCAGAGGCTCCAGACCGTTCAGCACTACCCGGGAGCCCTCACCCCGCCCGCCCGATCCCCCCTGGGCTGGGACCGAGCCCACACGGAAAACCAGGTGGCCTTTCTCTCGGCCGTGACATCGGGCAAGGAACCATCACCGGGCATTCGGGACGGTCTGGAGGTGCAAATCGTTCTCGACGGAGCGGAACGGTCATCCGCCGCCGGGGGAACTACGGTAGTCCTGGACCGGAACCACCTCGGCCAGGAACCGGATTCCGGGAGGAACCCATGAACACCCCTCCCCGGGAGTTTCACAATCTGGCCATGACCGACCGGATCCGCCGTCTCAAGGAAGCCACCCGCCAGGAAGAGCGCCTGTTCTCGATTGATCAGGCCCTGATCATCACCGAGAGCTACCGGGACCACCGGGGTGAACCCCGGGTACTTCAACGCGCCCACGCCCTGGCCCGGGCTCTCCGGGAGATGCCCCTCAGGGTGGACCCGGACGAAATGATCGTGGGAAACAGGACTCCCCGGATTCGGGCCGGTGTGGTCTCTCCCGAAGCGGGAATCTCCTGGATCGAACAGGAACTGACCACCCTGGAGAGCCGCCCTCAGGATCCCTTCACGGTCCGGCCCGACGATGCCCGGCGCTTTACCGAAGAGATCCTTCCCTTCTGGCAAGGCAGAACCTTGGAAGATGCCGTGAAGGAGCGGCTTGGCCAGCCCATGGAAGCAATCAGGAGGGTGGTAAAAATCAACCAGACCGACCACGCCCAGGGCCATATCTGTCCCGATGTTCCGCGCTGGCTCTCTCTGGGGCCTCGGGGGATTCATCAGGAGGCAAGCCAACGGCTCCAGGACGCCCCGGAAGAGGAGAAGCCTTTCCTCCAAGCGGTGATGGTGGTCATGGAGGGAGCCGTCGATTGTATCACTCGCTACGGCCAGCTCGCCGACGGGACGCCTCCGGGGAGGGTCTGCTCGGCCCTCGCCCGGAGAACTCCCCGGAGCTACCACGAGGCGCTTCAGTCGGTGTGGTTTCTCTTTGTGATTCTCCAGATGGAATCGAACGCCTCCTCCTTTTCCCCGGGACGGATGGATCAGTATCTGCTGCCCTTCCTTGAGCAGGATCTGCATCAGGAAACACTCACCGTTCCCCAGGCCCTGGAGCTCACCGAGGCTCTCTGGATAAAGTTCAACCAGATCGTGTACATGCGAAACGCCAGCTCGGCCGAATATTTTGCAGGATTTCCCATCGGGTTTAACGTGGCGATCGGCGGAATGAAGCGCGATGGTTCCGATGGGACCAATATCCTCTCCTGGATATTTCTCAAGGCCCAGGAGCACCTGGGGCTCCCCCAGCCCAATCTGAGCGCTCGCCTCTGGCGGGGATCGCCCCGGGAGTTTATCGACCAGTGTGCCCGCGTTATCGGCCTGGGAAGCGGAATGCCCCAGATCGTCAACGACGAGAGTATTATCCCCGCGCTGGAGTCTCTGGGAATCAGCCAGAGCGATGCCCGGGATTACGCCGTGGTGGGGTGCGTGGAACTCTCGCCCTCGGGGAACACCCTGGGCTGGAGCGACGCCGCCATGTTCAATCTGGTGAAAGCTCTGGAACTTGCCCTGAACGACGGGGTATGCCTTCTCACGGGAGAGCGCCTTGGCCCGGCCACAGGAACCCTGGAAGATTACCCCTCCTTTGAGGCGCTTCAGGAGGGGTTCCGCCGCCAGATCGACTACTTCATGGACCGGATGATTCCCCTTTGCGATGCCGTAGACCGGATGCACGCCGAATTCCTGCCCTCACCCTTTCTCTCGGCCCTGGTGGACTCCTGCCTGGATACGGGAAAAGATGTCACCGCCGGAGGGGCCCGCTACAACCTTTCGGGTATCCAGGCGATCCAGGTGGCCAACGTGGCCGACAGCCTGGCCGCCCTGAAACACCTGGTCTATGATACCCAGCAGGTCCCGGCCGCAGGAGTGCTGAGGGCGCTCCGGGAAGACTTCTCCGGGGCCGAAGAGCTTCGAAAGAACCTGATCTCCCGGGCTCCCAAGTACGGAAACGACCAGGAGTGGGTGGATCGTCTGGGAGCCAGCTGGGTGGAATACTTTGCCGACCGTCTGAAGAACTTCACCAATGCCCGGGGTGGAGCCTACCAGATGGGTCTGTACACCGTCTCGGCCCACGTTCCCATGGGAAAAAACGTGGGGGCCACACCCGACGGACGCCATGCCCGGGAGCCCCTGGCCGACGGCGGGGTATCGGCCATGTACGGCCGGGACACCGCCGGACCCACAGCGCTGTTGCGCTCCCTGGGACGACTGCCCTTCTCCAAAGCGGGAAACGGCGCCCTGCTGAACATAAAATTTCTGCCCCGGACCTTCACCAACCCCGAAGAACGGGAAAAGTTTGTGGCCCTCCTCTACGCCATGGTCCTTCTGGGCATCCACCATCTGCAATGCAACGTGGTGGACGAGAAGACCCTCCGCGAGGCCCAGGCCCGGCCCGACGAACACGAGAACCTCACGATCCGCGTTGCCGGCTACACCGCCTACTTTGTGGAACTGGCGCCGGATCTCCAGGAAGAGATTATTAAACGAACAACCTACGGAGAGACTCCCCTATGAACGTACCAGCACCGAACCCGGCACGGAACGGGAAGAGGCCGCACCAGGGAGAAACCGGAGCGATCACTGGCCGTGTTTTCGACATCAAGCGCTTTGCCCTGCACGATGGCCCGGGCATACGGACCACGGCCTTTCTCAAGGGGTGTCCCCTGGCGTGCCGGTGGTGCCAGAACCCCGAGGGAATACCCCGGACGCCACTCCTCTTCTACCACCGTGAACAGTGTATCCGGTGCCGCCGGTGCATCGCGGTCTGCCCCGAGGGAGCGCTCTCGGCCCGGGAGGATCAGCCCGATGGAGCCAACCCTGATTTCATCACGATAGATCGTTCCCTCTGCCGGGGCTGCGGTCTGTGCATTGAGGCCTGCCCCACCCGGGCTCTCACCTGGGACAGCAGCCTTTATACTGTGGAGGAGCTCTTTCAGGAGTTGCAAAAGGACCGGGTCTTCTTTGATACCTCCGGGGGGGGCATCACCCTCTCGGGGGGAGAACCCCTGGCACAACCCGAGTTTGTCCAGGCCCTGCTGGAACGATGCCTCGCCGAGGGGCTCCACACGGCTCTGGAAACGACACTCCAGACGAGCCGGGCCGTGCTGGAAAGGGTCTTGCCCCTGACAAAGCTCTTCCTGGCGGATCTCAAGCTGGCCGATTCAGAGGAGCACCGCCGGTTCACGGGGGTGGAAAATCAGCAGATTCTTGATAACGCCCGGTTTCTGGCAGACCGGAAGGCACCAATCCTCTTCCGGCTCCCCCTCATTCCCAAAACAACCACATCTCATGATAATATCAGCGGGATCGCCCGATTCGTAAAATCCCTTCCGGGGAACTACTCTCTCGAGCTGATCAACTTTAACCCCCTGGCGTCAGGCAAATACCGGATGCTGGGACAGCCCTACCCCTACGCGGACTACACAGCCCCTCTGCCGGAAACGGAGGTGGAGGCTCTGGCCGCGCTGGTGAGGGCCCAAGGAGTACCACTTGGCTGATAGCACCATCAAGAGAACCCAGGGGGCAGACAAGCCCGTCGCAGCAGTAGATATCGGGGCCACAAAAACGGTGGTGGCCCGCTTCGAGAACGATCAGGTCCATCAGATCGCCCGGTTTCCCACACCCCGGGATCCCCGGGAACTGGTTGAGCAGATTACCGCGACCCTTCAAACGGCCTCCCTCACGGGAACCGCCATCGATCGTGTGGGCGTGGGCGCACCGGGTCCCCTCGATTCCAGAGCGGGCCGTTTTCTGAAACTTCCCAACCTCCCCGAGTGGGAAAATTTCCCCGTTGTAACCGCCCTGGAAGAGCAATTGGAGGCTCCAGTACGGCTTGAGAATGACGCTACAGCCGGTGCCCTGGGAGAAGCCCTCTACGGAAAGGGGAAATCCTACCGGTCCATGTTCTATATCACCCTCAGTACCGGAGTTGGTGCGGGGCTGATCATAGACGGGAAGATTTTTTCCGGGTACCGGGGGCTTGCAGGCGAGGTTCACGCCATAGATCCGGGAACGTTCTTCGGCAGGGAAAGGGGAGAAACGATCATCGAACGGGCCTCCGGCCCCGGTATGGTGCGCTCTGCCCGACGGCTTCTCCAGGAGGGTATGGCCTCGTCGCTTCGGGAAGAATCACTGGATACCTACACGCTCTTTGCCGCCCTGGACCAGGGAGATCCCCTGGCACGACAGGTGGCGCAATCGGCCCGGGACGCCGTGGCGGGGCTCCTGGTGAGCGTCCTTACCATCGTCGCCCCCGAGGTGATCGTCATCGGCGGGGGGCTCTGCACCGAGAGTCGCTGGCTGGTAGACCCCATCCGTGAACGGGTTCGGGAGGCGCTCTCCATACCGGAACTCCGGGAAATTCCCCTGGAGCGGGCAGAGCTCTGGGACACGGCGGTGCTTTTTGGAGCAGCCCACCTCTGAGGTCTGCCGGTGTTCCCGGGGCATCCCCGGGAAGACCGGCCTCATTCAGGAACCGTTCAGAATCTGCATGACCCGTTCCACCGCCTCGTCCACCGAGAGGCGGTGCGTGTCCACCACAAGCTCACACTCCTCGGGAGGCTCGTAGGGGGCATCCACGCCGGTGAACCCGGGGATCTCCCCGGCCCGGGCCCGTCGATAGAGCCCCTTGGGATCGCGGCGTTCCGCCTCGGCGACGGGGGCATCCACGTGGACCTCCCAGAAGGCACCCTCAGGAAAGAGGCTCCGCACGAAGGACCGCTCGTCCCGGTAGGGAGAAATAAACGTGCAGAGAACGATAGTCCCCGCATCGTAGAAGAGCCGCGCCACGTGACCAACACGACGAATATTTTCCCGCCTGTCTGCCCGGGTGAAGCCCAGATCGCCGTTCAGGCCGTGGCGCACGTTATCGCCGTCCAGCCGAACCACCTGAAGCCCCTGGTCAAAGAGGCGTTTCTCCACCTCCTTGGCGATGGTGCTCTTCCCGGCCCCGGAGAGGCCCGTAAACCAGATACACCGGGGATCATGACCGTTCCGGCGAATCCTGTCCTGGGGTCCCACCAGGCCAGGATCCCAGAGGATATCCGTGGACTGACGGGGTTCCAGCTGATGTTTTCGCTCCTCCCGCTTGAGCTCCTCGATGGTGCTTCGCGAGGAGTAACGGATCATGCCCGCCCCGACGGTTCGAAAATCATTGGGATCGATCAGGATGAACCCGCCAGTACTGCGGTTCCGTTCGTAGGGATCAAAGAAAAGTTCCGAAGCTGTCGTGATTTTGACCCGGCCAATCTCATTGAGAGCCAGCGTTTCGGAGTCGTTTCGATGCAGACTGTTCACGTCGAGCTGATAGAGTACGTCGTCCACCATCGCCTGGGTTCGTCGCGTGGTGTGCTGGATGATATAGGGAGTTCCCACTTCCAGAGAGGATCGCTCGTCCATCCAGGCCAGGGTTGCCTCGAACTCCTGGGCCACCTCGGGGATGTTGCGGCGACGCACAATCATATCACCCCGACTGATGTCGATCTCGTCCTCCAGGGTGATGATCACCGACTCTCCCTCGGCTGCCTCGGTCAGCTCCCGCTCATAGAACTGTATACTCTTTACCCGGGAATGGTGCATGCTGGGCAGAACCACCACTTCCTCGCCCAGGGCGATCGTCCCCGAGACAACCTGTCCCGAAAAACCCCGAAAATCCTGATGCGGACGGACCACGTACTGCACGGGAAAGCGGAAATCAACCAGGTTCCGGTCGCTGCTGATCGTGACGGTCTCGAGAAACTCCAGCAAGGGAGCCCCCTTGTACCAGGGGGTCTTCTCGCTGCGGTTCACCACGTTATCGCCCACCAGGGCCGATACGGGAATGAAGGTGATATCCCGAAGCTGCAACTTCTGGACAAACTCCTGGTACTCCGCAACGATCTCCTGAAAACGCTCCCGGGAATAATCCACCAGATCCATCTTGTTCACGCAGACCACAATATGGGGGATTCCCAGCAGACTGGCGATAATACCGTGGCGGCGGCTCTGGGTAAGCACTCCGTGGCGTGCGTCGATCAGGATGATCGCCAGATCTGCCGTGGAGGCACCGGTCACCATGTTCCGGGTATACTGCTCGTGGCCGGGCGTATCGGCGATGATAAACTTGCGCTGTGCCGTGGAAAAATAGCGGTACGCCACATCGATGGTGATTCCCTGCTCCCGCTCCGCCCGGAGCCCATCGGTGAGAAGAGCCAGATTCACCTCTTCCTCGCCCCGAAGCTTGCTGGAATGTTCCAGCTGCTCCATCTGATCCTGAAAAATCTGCTTGGAGTCGTAGAGAATTCGTCCGATCAGCGTACTCTTCCCGTCGTCGACACTCCCGGCCGTGGTAAATCGCAGAAGGTCCCGCTCTTTTACAATTCCTGTGCTGCTGCTCATCAGAAATACCCCTGTTTCTTTCGGTCTTCCATGGCTGCCTCGCTGCGGCGGTCGTCGGCACGGCCGCCCCTCTCGGTTACCCGGGTTGCGGCGATCTCGTTGACGATATCATCCAGTGTATTGGCCCTGCTCTCGGTCGCTCCCGTGCAGGTCATGTCGCCGATCGTGCGAAACCGGACCCAGGCGGTTTCTGCCTCTTCGCCCTCAACGGGCTGGTTGTAGTCACCCACGGCGAGGATAACTCCGTCCCGACGGATAATCTCTCGCTGATGCGTAAAATAGAGGGTCGGCAGATCGATCTTTTCGCGCTGGATATACTGCCACACATCCAGCTCTGTCCAGTTGCTTATGGGAAAAGCCCGCAGGTGTTCTCCGGGTCGCTTCATTCCGTTATAGAGATTCCACAGCTCGGGGCGCTGATTTTTGGGATCCCACTGACCAAACCGATCGCGGAAACTGAAAAACCGCTCTTTGGCTCGCGCTTTTTCCTCGTCCCTTCGAGCGCCCCCCAGGGCGCAATCAAACTTGAACTCATTCAGGGCATCCAGCAGGGTTACCGTTTGCAGGCCATTTCTGCTGGGGTTGGGCCCCTCTTCTTCTTTTGCCCGCCCCTGGCGGATCGAATCCTCCACAGATCGGACAATGATCCGGGCATCAATCTGGGTCATCCACCAGTCGCGGTAGCGCAGAGTCTCCTGAAAGTTGTGGCCCGTATCGATATGCATCAGGGGAAAGGGTATCTTCCCGGGAAAAAAGGCCTTTCGGGCGAGCCAGGACATGACGATGGAATCCTTTCCTCCGGAAAAGAGCATCACCGGCCGCTCAAACTGGGCAGCTACCTCGCGTATAACGTAGATCGCTTCGGATTCGAGAATGTCCAGCGTGTTCCGCTGGTAGGTGTTGGAAGCCATAGTTTATTCCTTTCTCTCCTGTCCCTGACCGGCCCCGCCGCGCCGGGCGGATCCGGACCTGAGGCTTCTCACGAGAAACCAGGGATTCAGAAGATCTTCCTTGTTATAGCGTAGCGGTCCCGCAGGACCGCCCCCTTCCCATCGCAGGACCTCGCACCCGGCAGCCCGGGCCAGGGCATCTCCGGCAGCGGTGTCCCACTCCATGGTGGGAGCAAACCGGGGATACTCGTCGGCTGATCCCTCCGCCACCCGGCATATTTTCAGGGAACTTCCCGATGAAACAAGCTCCAGGAGGGGGTGCTCCCGGCGGCGCTCCGCGATGAACGCCGCAGTCTCGTCACTCATGTGGGAGCGGCTGGCCACAATCCGGTAGGGACGGCCCCGGCCAGCCCCGTCCTCGGGAAGGGTGCTGCTCCGGGAGAGAAACCCCTCCAGATCGCCCCCCCAGGAATCGGTTGATCCGCGCCAGGCGCCTTCCCCGGGCACCCCCAGGTAGGCCACCTCCAGGGCAGGAGCAACCACAACTCCCAGCACGGGAAGAGCCTCCCCCGTCCCGGACCGGTGAAAAAGGGCTATGTTCACGGTGAACTCGTCGTTCTTCTTGATGAACTCTTTGGTCCCGTCCAGAGGGTCCACCACCCAAAACCGGGTCCAGCGGGATCGTTCCTGATAGGGCTGATGCTTTCCCTCTTCGCTCAGGATGGGAATGGCCGGGTCGGCCTCTCCCAGACGCCGGACAATAACCCCATGGGCACGCGTATCAGCCTCGGTGAGAGGTGATGCGTCGTCCTTTTCCGTGACGGAAAAGTTCCGGCCGTAGACCTCCATGATTTCCTTCCCCGCTTCCAGAGCTGCCCCCAGGGCCGCTTCCCGAAGAGGTCGTTCCAGTACCATCTATCGCATCTCCTTGAACGTTTCTATTCGCCTCTTTGCATTCTGCAGCGCAGCCGCACCAGGCACGCGTCTTACACTCCGTACCACAGGACGATCGCCGTGATACCCGTTGCTGCCGTGAGAATACTCAAGGGTATCCCCACCCGCAGAAAATCCAGAAACCGATAGCTTCCCGGTCCCTGAACGATCAAATTGGTTTGATACCCGATGGGAGTGGCAAAACTCGCGCTGGCTCCCATGGCAACGGCGACCATAAAGGGCACTGGGGATATTCCCGTATACCGGGCAGCCTCAAAGGCTATGGGAACCACCAGCGCTGCCGCAGCATTATTGGTAATCAACTCCGTAAAGAGACAGGTCATCAGGTACACCGCCGCCACGGCTCCCACTGTACCAAAGGGGGCAAAAAGATTCACCATCCCGCGACTGATCATTTCGGCGGTTCCACTGTTTATCAAGGCCTGACTCACACCAAAGGCAGCAGCGATCGTGATCAGGACATCCCACCGGATCGCCTCCCGGGCTTCCTCGGGGGAGATAACCTTTCCTGCCACCAGAACCAGGGCCGCGCCGGCAGCCGCGTAAAACATATCTATTCTGTTGCCTCCCAGCTCCGGAAGAAATCCTCCAAAAGCGGAAAGAAGGATCATGGTTGTCACCGTGGCCAGGGCAAAGACACCTTTTCTGGTCGCCGGAGGGGTGATCTTCTCTACCGGGCTAACCAGAAAGAAATCCCGGGAAAACCGGTAGCGTCGCACAAATCCTCCCCGGGCAAGTAACACCAGGGTATCCCCGGGATGGAGCGTTACATCCCCCAGGCGGGTATTCACTCGTTCACCTTTCCTGCTCACCGCCACCACGGCGGCATCGTAGCGGCTTCGAAAATTGGCATCCCGGACAGAGCGGCCCAGAACAGGAGAGGTGCTGGACACAACGACCTCCACCAGGTGACGCCGAATCGCCCGGGTGTCAACCGCCAGCGTCTCCTGATCCACCGGCAACAACCCCCGGCGCGTCATCAAATCGGAGACACCGTCGGTTCTTCCTGCAAAAAAGAGCCGGTCTCCCGGAGCAAGACGCCGATCGGGGGTGATTGGGGCCAGGTAGGTCCCGTCCCGTTCAATACTTGTGAGGTACACCCCCTGGAGACTTCGAAGCTGGGCCTGTTCGATGGTCTTTCCGATCAGGGGAGACTCGGCCGGGACAATCATCTCGATAAAATATTCCCGGGGATCCTCATCCAGCTCGGAGAGCACATCCTGTCGATTGGGCAAGAGACGCTGCCCCAGGAAGAACAGATAGAGATACCCCACCACCGCGATGGGAAGGCCCGCCCGGGCTACTTCAAAAAAACCCAGCCCCTCAAGACCATTCTGAAGCATCAGTCCGTGCACTACCAGGTTTGTGCTGGTCCCGATAAGCGTGCAGATCCCCCCGAAGATAGACGCGTAGGAGAGAGGAATCAGGAACTTGCTGACCGGGAGACGCTTCGCCGTAGCCCAGTTCTTTATGGTGGGAGCAAAAATCGTCACAATGGGAGTATTGTTCAAAAAGGCCGAAAGAAATGTCACAGGAGCCATCATCTTTACCATGAGCACCGGCAGGGAAGCCTGGCCTTTTTCCCGGGTGAGGGACGAACCTTCCCGAGAAGCTCGCTCCCCCGAAAGAAACCAGTGGGCAATCGCCTGAAAGATTCCGGTATTCTCCACGGCGCGGCTGACGATGAACAGAAGTCCCACCGTGGCCATTCCCTTGTTGGAAAACCCCGCCAGGGCCTCCCGGGGTGCAAGAACCCCTGTAAACAGAAGAAGAATCAGCGCCGCACCGAAGACCATGTCAGCCCCCGCCACATCGAAGGCAAGGAACAGAAAGATCAATACCAGTATCGCCAGAGTGATGTACACAAAGTCGCTCCTTTTTCAGCTCTCGTCAGGTCAGGTCTTTCGGCGATCCCTTCAAACCATGTCGATCACGTTCTGGCCTCGACAATCTTCAGAAAGTCCGGACTTGTCGCCAGGAGGTGGTCATACGCCCCTTGAGCAACAACAACCCCTTTGTCCATCAGCACAATGTTGTCACAATTCCTGACGGTGCTTATACGGTGCGCAATGAGAAGGATCGTTTTTTTGTGCGAGAGATTATCGATAGCCGTCATGACTTGGGCTTCAGTCACATTATCAAGGGCGCTTGTTGCCTCGTCCATCACCAGCACCGCCGGATCGTGATATACCGCACGGGCGATTCCAATCCGCTGCCGCTGGCCCCCCGAGAGACGGACTCCCCGTTCACCCACAAGCGTATCAAATCCCTGGGGCAACTCCTCCTGTATAAAGCTCAAGAGGTTTGCCGTCTCTGCAGCACGCTGAAGTCGATCGGGATCGATTTGTTTGTGGGGCACACCAAAAGCAATATTCCGGGCAATCGTATCATCGCTTAAATAAATGTGCTGTGGAACGTAGCCCACACCAGCCTGCCAGTTGCGAACGTTCTCGGGAGTAATCTCTACGCCATCAACGCATAGTTGACCCGATGCGGGTGAAAGCAACCCCAGAATAATATCAACAGTGGTTGTCTTCCCGCATCCTGTGGGGCCCACAAAACCAACAGTTGTGTTTTTTTCTATTGTGATCGTGAGATCTTTCAGAACCTCTGTCTCCGCTCCGGGATAGGAAAAACAGACCGTTTCCAGGGAAATCGCCTGGTCCAGACTCATTCGGGGGGGCGCAGTTTTCGGGCCCAAAAAGCCTGCATCGGGGTTGCTCATGAGTTCCCGATAGATCAACTCCACCGCCGGCTGACTTCCTCTCAACTTGGCAATGTTCTTGTACAAAGCGTCCAGCGTCGGCATCAGCCGATATCCTGCTACAGCATAGATGCTGACCATCGCCACCGCGCCTTCCAGGTCTCCCGAATCATGGATAAACCAGAGGACCACCAGAATGATCATGGAAAAAACGATGCTATCCAGGACATATTTCGGAAGGCTTCCATAGACAGTTTTCAGGGTCACAAAGCGGGCTATTTTCCGGGAGGGCTTCTTGTATTCATCAAGAAAAACGTTCTCTTTTCCCATGAGCTTTGCATCCTTGATTCCGCCCAGAACCTCACTCACCACCTGGAACCGCCGCTTGTTTGCCTCCAGCCGCAATTGTCCAATTCTGAACAGTCTCATCCGGGTTACCGCATAGACGCTCCCATAGACACCTCCCAGAGCAAGGGTCATCACGGCAGCAACGAGAGGATCCAGAAGAATCAGGAAAATCAGGATCGAGAGGGTAATCACCGATTTGGTGAGACACTCCAGCAGGGGAATCAGAAAGTTTTTAACCGTCTCCTGAACCTCTCCCAGAATGTTCCGGGTCAGCTCAGAGGAGTTGCGATTCAAGAAAAAGGCATAGGGCTGCGAAAGGTACCGCGCCAGCAACCGGGTTGATATCGAGTGAGCCCGCATTTGCCCAAAACGGATCTCGGCGTAACGCACCACAGCAGCAATAATATTCCGCAAAACGGTGAAGGCAATCACAGCTAACCCGATGGCGACCACAAATTGAGCGTCGTTGGAAAACCCGAAGACCCGATAGGCCCACTGCAAATAGGGGTTCGTGCGGATGACAGAGGGATTTGTAACAACCGCAAGAAAAGGTCCGATAGAACCGACACCCACAACTTCGACAAGAGCAAGAAGGACGATGCCAAAACACAAAAACACCAACCGCCGCTGTTCTTTTGGTGAGAGGAGGGATAAAACTTTGCTTATCGGGTTTTTCTCGTCTTCTTTCTTGTGTTCTCGTTTTTTGTGTTCTCGTTTTTTGTGTTCGCCTTTTGTATGTTCAGGCCTATGCGCTTTCATATGGTCTCACTTTCCTTTGTATTTCCTGCTCTTCTGCCACGACTGCTCATGACCCGCCCCATCACCTGGTCATGCCCATCCACAGCAACCCCAAAACCTCGTAGAAAAACCGCTCCGTCTTCTCCAGGGCCGAGGCCGAAGGAAAAAAGCTCCAGGGACTCAGCGAACCCTGATCCGTCAGGTACTGGGCCGGAGCAGGCACAGGATCGATTCCCTCACGCTGAAAGAGAGCTTTTGACCTGAGCATATGGCAGGCGCTTGTCACCAGCACAACCCTCCCGTTCGGCCCCTTCGCTTCGTTGCCCCAGCCGGAGGACTCCTCAAGAAATCGGCGGACGGCCCGGGCCTCCTGGCGGGTATTATACGTTTTCTCGAGCATTATCACCTGCTCCCCGGGAACGCCCAGGGCACGAGCTGTCTCTCCAGCCACGAAGGCCATAGCGGGACCATCTCGGGGTGAATCTCCGGTAAACACAAGGAGCGGCCGTCTATCATCGTCACGGCCTCCCGAAACAAGGCGGATTCCTTCCAGAACTCTTCCCTGGGAGCTTCGGCTGAGCCGCGCTGCGCCGGTTCTATCCTCCCGGAAATGGGATCCGCCCCCCAGGACCACCACAATATCCGTGTCAGCAGGGATCTCTTCCAGGGTGGTAAAGGGATTCTCCAACGTTCCCAACAGGAACTCACCAACAGGATCCCAGGAAATCAGAAACAGCCATACCACTGCGCCGGCAGTCAGCCCGCGGGCAAGGCGCCGCCTCCCGCCCCGCAGGGCAATCCAGGCCGCCAGGGAGATCCAGAAGAAGAGAGGGACCGGGAAAAAGAGCCGGGCGATGATCTTCTGCGCCGCGAAAATCACCCGGCACCCCCGTAGCCGATGCCGATCAAATAGGCCTCGAAGGACTCGCGCCGCACCGCCTCGGGTCGATACAAAGCGGCCGAGGAAAACCTCTGCCGGAGCTGTCCGAGCAGGGCCTGTTCTCCACCTCCCTGGAAGATCTTTGCAGCGAAGTTTCCCCGGGACGACAACCACTGCGGCAGATAATCCAGAATGGACTCTACCAGCGCCTCGGATCGCCCCGTATCGATAAGCCGGTTCCCCGTTGTTGCCGGGGCTGCATCGCTGAGGACCGTCTGAAACGGACCCCAGGCAGAAATCGCTTCAGCAAGAGCGGGGGCGGTGAAATCCCCCTGAAGACAGGTCGCTCCTGCCAGGGCCATCTCCTGAAGATCCACAGCAAGGACATGACCCGCGCCGGCGACTTCCAGGGCGTACTGCGTCCACGATCCGGGAGCCGCGCCAAGATCGAGGACCTTTTTCCCCGGAGAGAGGAGACGGTGTTTTTTCTGGATCGCCTCCAGCTTGTATACGCTCCGGGCGTGATAACCCTGAGACTGCGCTTTCCGGGCCAGATGGTCCTGACGCCGGCGTCCGGTTTTTGCCATATGCCAAAGGTAGCAGATCATCCGTCCCGGCACCAGTCATCGCGGTAGCCCCACGTCCCGATAGCCCCCTGTCTCCAACCCCTGCTCATCGTCATGACCCCACGACTTGACGATCCCCCGCGAAAGGCAATACCGTTGTCCCGTGAGAAACCAACCAATATGGCGCCGGCCCCTGCCCTACCGCGAAAGCAATGTCACCTTCATTCTGATCGGCATTAACATGGCCGTTTTCTTTCTGACCACCATGAACCATAGTCTTGCAACGCTTCTGGCCATGAATCCCATCCTGACCGTGGCCCGAGGGTTCTGGTGGCAACCCTTCACCTACATGTTTGCCCATTCCGGGATGCGCCACCTGCTCTTCAATATGATGGGGCTTTTCTTTTTTGGCACCCAGGTGGAGCGGGAGCTGGGAAGCTACGAGTTCCTCCTGTTCTATCTGCTCACAGGCGTCCTGGCAGGCTTCTTTTCTCTGGCCATGTACTGGTTCACCGGAACCTACATGGTCTTCCTCCTCGGCGCATCGGGAGCGGTCTTCGCGGTGCTCCTGGCCTTTGCCACCTTCTATCCGAACGCCCAGATCTTCATCTTCGGGATCATTCCTGTCCGAGCCTCCATGCTGGTGATCGGCTATACCCTGATCGAGCTCTTCTCTCATAGCCGGGGCGGCAGTAACGTAGCCCACATGACACACCTGGCGGGGTTCGGCTTCGCCTATCTCTACTTTGTCATCCGGTTGCGAATCAGCCCGTGGCAACGATTTTTTCGCTGACCGCTCTCGTCGCACTCTCACTTGCCGGGCCGCTTCAGGACGCGGCGGCCCGCAACCCGGCCTCCCGGGAGGTCATTACCCTCGAAATATGGACCATTGAGGATACCCTGATCCACCAGGACGGATCCTCCCCGGAAGAGCGTCTTCTCCGGGAAGCCCGATACACTCTCTCGGGAATGATCTACGGCTGGGATTTTTCCTACACGCCGGGCGACCGGCTCCGGCAGGTGGAAGAACTCTTTCACCTTGAACCCCTGGGTACTGTTCCCTGGGGAGCTCCGGAACTCCGGCTCCGGGAAACCAGAGTTCGCGATGGAACCCGCTACGGGCAGTTTGATTACCGCCTCCCGCCGGAGGCGCAAGCCCACCGCTCCCAGTGGGAATCCTTTGCGTCCCTTCACAGCAGCGGCACAGCCAGAGCAGATCTTCTGGAGGGATACCAGGGAAAGATTGCAGCCCTGGAAAAGGCTCTGCACCAGGCTGTCCGGGAACACCTGCGCCCCCGCCACCCCAACAAACCCCACCAGGTCCGGGGAAGCCTGGTGCTTTCCCGCCCTCCCCGGATTCGTACCGTTTCGGGATATTATGAGGCCACGGTAACAATCGCCCTGGAGATCCGGGATGCGACGGACTACCTCCTGTTCTGACTCTTCCAGGCCCCTTCAGTCGCCTGGTTGAATACGCGATATCTGGTTGACTTGATATCTGGTTGACTTGATATACCGTAATACAGTAATAAGCTGTTATCTCCAGGCGGCCTTCACAAACCCACCCCGGCCGAAGGACACGAAGAGGCTTGGCTATATCAATTCTACATGGAGACACCCCAATGAAGGGTATTGTGCTTTTTTTTCTGTTTCTCCCCCTGATCCAGCTATCTGCAGGACCGGCCCAATTCCGGTGGCATCAGGTTGAAACCGACCAGTTCCGAATCATTTTTCAGGAGAAGGACCGCCCGGCAGCCGAAGAAGTGCTGAGCCTGGCTGACGAGGTATACCGAAAGACCTCTTCCTACATGGACTACCGGCCCTCGGAGCGGGTTCCCGTGGTCATCTATGGCGACACCGCCCAGGCCAACGGGTTCTTCACGCCCTTTCCGGGACACATTGCCCTCTTTGTGGCCAGTCCCGCCGGACCCTGGATGGGAGCCCGCACCGAGAACTGGCTGGAAACACTCTTCATCCACGAACTGATCCACTACCTGCACCTTACGCGCCCCGTGGGGTTCTTCGGCTTTCCCTCCCGTCTCTTTGGCCCTCTCCTGGCGTCGGCGAGCATGATCTTCAGCCCCGGCTGGGCGATCGAGGGTGTCACAGTCTATGGTGAGAGCGCCCTTGCCCCGGGAGGACGGGGAGACAACCCCTTCTTCAAAATGCAGGCTCTGGCCCCGATTCTCGAAGATCGCATGTATACCTACGATCAGGCGGCGTTCAATCACCCGGCCTACGCGCCGCGAGGAAGGATCTATACCGCCGGATACCTCATGGTGGATTACCTGATGGAGACCTACGGCGACGATATCTTTGTTCGCCTGAACCGATCCTTTCAGCGAGCTCCCTTTCTGGGTATGCGCCGGGCGATCCGCCGGACCACGGGCGTGAAAGCCCCCGATCTCTACCAGTCCATGGTGGACGACCTGAGAAACCGCTACGATCACCGACGGGATCTTCCCCGGGGCGAAGAGCTCTCGCCGGCCGGGCCGGGGCACTGGGATCTGCCCGTCCCCACAGAACGGGGGCTCGTCACCTGGGGAAATCACTTTGACCGGGGTCCCGGCCTTTACGTGCAAAAAGCTCTCCACGAACCCTGGCGTCTCCTGGCCCGAACCGAAGTAGCTCCCGGTGAATCCTGGACGGTCGACTCCCGGGGAACCCTGGCCGTGGTGGCCACCATAACCACCGATCCCTACCGGCCGGGAATCCCCCCCGCCACGGGCGTTGCCTACTCCGACCTCTTTCTGCTGGACCTCTCGGCACGCTGCGAAAGCCGCGACTGGTTCCAGCCCCCCCCGTCACGCAGGATCACTCACCGGAAACGGCTCTATCATCCAGCTCTTTCCCCCGACGGATCGCGGCTGGTAGCGATAGAACGCCAGGGGTCCTTCAGCCGGCTCGTCTCGGTTGATATCGCGTCCGGTTCAATAACTCCCCTGGTTGAAGCCCCCAAAGAGGTTCTTCGAAACCCCGCCTTTTCACCCGACGGGTCTCTTCTTGCTTTGACCGCAAACTACCGGGGACAGCAGCGCCTCCTGGTTGTGGCCTATCCCTCGGGCGAGATTCTGGAAGACCGAATGATTTTTTCCCGGGCACCCGATGCTGCGGTCTATTACCCGCGTTTCCACCAACCTTTCCACCAACCTTCGGAGGACGCAGCCTCCCGGGAGAGCCTCCCCCCAAAGGCCCCTCCCCTGGAAATCTGGTACGGCGGAGACGCCGAAGGGTTTCTCTCGCTCTACCGGAGCGTTCTCTCAGACCAGGGTCTCACGCCGCCCCAAAGAATGCTTCGCGATCAGGTGGGCGCCTGGGGGGGCTTCCCGCTCCCCGCGTCCGGGGAGCCCTCCATGTCCAGGGAAGCCACCTCCGAAGAGACGGGAATCCTCTACGGCAGCTATTCTTCGGACGGCCAAAACCTCAAACTGGGCGAGTCCCGGGCCGAGGAGCCCGCAGAAACGCTGCCGCCGAAAAACACCTTCTCGCCGGTCACCCGTGCCGATGCCGATGTCGGTGCCGGTGCCGATGCCAATCAAGATCAAGGTCGAGGCAGCCACCGCGAAAGGGCAACGATTCCAGCCTCTCCCAGGCCCTACCGTGACACTCTGCGTCCTCTTTTGTGGACGCCCCTGGCATCGGCCCAGCGAGGCGGGGATCAGGGAGATTCCCTGGACCTGGGGGTATTTTTCCTCGCCTCCAGCAACCTGGGACGCCACACCCTGCAGGGCTACGCCCTCTACAACCCCGACGAGCAGGAACCATCGGGAGGTCTTGCCTACACCTTCTCTCCGGGGGTGTCACAGTGGACTCTGGAGACGGACCGTCAGTATGAACTGGACAAGGAGGACACCATTATCCGCACCACCGAAATAGCCGGCCGGGCCAGCCGGCTCCTCGGAGTCCGTCGCGCTCCGGGATCGGTGCGGGTCCTCACCGGGGAAATCGGTCTGGGATATCAGCTGGAAGAAGAAGAGCGACCCGACTCAACGACCACCACAAGAGAGATAGAGGGTATCCTGGGCCTTCAGTATCTCAAAACGGGACCGGGGGCCTCGCGGGATCTCTTTGGCCCCCCCAAGGTGCTCCTCGCCACGGAACTTTCCCTGGTCCCCGATCTTCTTGACGCCGATCCGGCCCGGCTGGAAAGCACCTCCCTGGCCCACTTCCGGTGGCAACCCTTGCGGAGGATCTCCGGTATGGCGGGAGCGATCCAGCTTGCCCCTGCGGGATACATCACAACCAGCACCGACGGGGATGCCCTGGGACGGCTCCCCTACCGATCGGGGGGATTCGACGACCGCCGAACTACAGGCAGCAGAGCACAACCCGACAGCGCCGACACGGCACTGTTGGCGCGGGCCGAAGTCCTTCTGCCGCTCCGTATTTCCGACGCAGCCTGGCGGGGAATCGGCACCATGGGGTCGGGGCTGGCCCTCTATCTGGAACAGGGCGCGGCCCTCTCCCATACCCGGATAGCGCCCACGGCATCCTCCGTGGTGGGGGCAGATTTTACAAAGGACGTTGTCTTCAACATGATTCCCCTGCGGCTCACCCTGGGGGCAGCTCGCCGCCTGCCCCACCCCGGAAGCGACACCAGCGAGGACTGGACAGTCTACTTCCGTCTGGGTGGAACCACTCTGGAATGGCTGGAATCGGCCCCCTGGAGAAGGAGCCCCCGGCGCTAGAAGCCGCCGGAAACGATCACGTCTTGAAGCGGTCCGAGGCCTCCCGGACCGCTCGCGACATCTCCTCGTTCCGGCCGCTCAGCTCGTGGATACTGGAGACCGCCTCCCCAATCACGGCGGTTCCTCCGGAAATATCCTGCATGAGGGCGTTCACCTGGCGGCTGATCTCAACGAGTTTGCCCATTTCTTCAAGAATCGTGCGGGAGCCCGCCGATATCTCGCCGATTCCCCCGTTCACCTGCAAACCCAGCTGCCGCATCTCCTGAAGATTGCCCAGCACCGCCTGGCCACCCTCTTCCTGTTCGCGCAAGGAGTCCCGGACACTGGTTTCAAGATCGTTCACGGTATCCACCATTTTCCGCATCGATGTGAAAGCCTCGTCGGCCTGGGACGAGGCCTGGGCGGCGTTTGTGACATACTCGCGGGTTTTCTTCAGCTCTCCCGAGATTATTTTGCTCTGCTTCGCCGAGTTCTCGGCAAGGTTGCGGATCTCCTCGGCTACCACGGCAAATCCCCGCCCGTATTCACCGGCGTGAGCCGCCTCAATGGCTGCGTTCATCGCCAGCAGATTGGTCTGGGCCGACACAGAGGCGATCAGCTGGTTTGCTTTCTGGAGCTGTTCCGACTGATCCACCACTTCGGTAATACGCTCCGTTACCTGCGAGAGCGTGTTTCGTCCGTGGTCGGATGCGTCCACCAGCTTATCCACATACTGATCCACGTGTTCCAGATTCCGCGTAATGGAGGATATGTTGGCCGCCATCTCTTCCACGGCTGCCGCAGAATCGTCGATGCTGGTGGTGAGTTGCTGGATCACCTGCTCCAGGGACGTGATATTTCCCGTAATCTGCTCCACCGACGAAGAGGACTCACCGATACTCGCATCCTGGCTGACAATCTCCTGGGCAACCCGGGAGACCACCTGCGCTATGGAATCGACCGAGGCCGTGGCGTTCTCCGTACTTTTATCCAGCTCCCGGGCATTCTCCTCCATCGCGGCGGTGGATGCCTTTATGCGAGTCACCGTCTCGGTGAGTTTCCCGGCAAAACTGTTGAAATACCGCGCCACCCGGCCGATCTCGTCGCGACGGTCTTCAGGAAGGCGTGCTCGCAGATCACCATCTCCCACGGCGATCTCCTTCAGCCGGTCCGCCGTGGCTGTCAGGGGAGCGGAGATGACCATTTTGGTCACCACCAGGGTAAAAAGAGCCCCCGCACACCCCAGAACGAGCGCTATCAAAACCAGGCGAAGCCCTTGCTGTCGCGCTGCCCGGCGAAGGGGCAGAACATCCACCACGGTCACCACATGACCCGTGGTGTTACCCGCAAAATCCCGGATTGGGCTATAGGCAAACTCGTGATGCCCTCTGAAGGAGACCCTGGTCTCGCCGCTTTCGCTCACCGCCTCAAGGAGAGCGGGATCGATCATTGCTTCCGGGTCAAGCCAGTCATCGGTAACGGCCACCACCAGGCTCTCTCCCACCCGAAGGCGGTCTGCCGCATCCCCCGCCAGGGCCCGCACGTCGGCGGCATCGGCGTTGACCAGGAGGATCACCCCCGTGCGCAGGGCCGAATCGAGAAACGAGACGATCGACGCCGCCGGGTAGTAGGCTTCGACACTGCCCAGATATTCCCCGTTGTCCAGAATGGGGGCGATACCACGCACCACAAAACCACCCCGGCCGTGTTCAACTGCCACCAGGGGGCGTCGGGTGCGGGCCACCTCAAGGATTGTCTTGCGGAAATCTGACAGATCATCCCCTGTCTCGTCTGTCCAGGTACGGAGGAAGCTCACGGCCGGAGCCTTGTGAAAGTGCAGACGAAACTCGTCCTCGCCAATCGCCTCGGCCAGGGCCCCCGCCAGGGGCCGCGCATACTCCTGAAGACGGCGCCGCCCCGCTGTCTCGTCGGGATCCCGATAGGCCTGGCGAACCTCCTGTTGCTGTGCCACCACGGCGGCAACCTGCAGGGCCTTTTCTCCCAGTTCCTGGGTCAGTTTCCCCGCCAGCGCGGCCTGGCCCTGAAGATTGTATTCCAGGGCACCCCGCGTGGCCCGGGACAGCCCGCGCGAGACAAGGAGGCCAATCACTGCCAGCAAGACCAGCAGCATTACCACAAAAAGAACAGCAACCTTCTGGGCCAGGGACGTTTTAGTATCTATCATTGCATGATCATTCTATCGGTAAACCTGCCCTTCGTCACGAAAAATGTGCGGGTTTTCTCCCTTCTGCAGCAACCGCGCTTCACCTGCAGGCCTTTCCGAAGGGCTCTTCAAAAGCATCCACGGGAAACAGCCTCGTGCCGTTGCAAACGGCACCGGGACCGTGTAGTTTTAAAGGTGTGATGACCAACCTGCTCTTTGCCTCCACCGACCCGGCGGAGTTGGAGTTTCTCCGCCGGTGCATGCCGGGAAACCACTTCCGGTGGAATCTCTATATCCCGGAAAACCCCGGGGAGGCCTCCCCCCTGGTCACTTCAGGGACGATTCACGTGGCTGTGACGGACATGGCCTACAACAAGGGCGCACTCCTGGAGGAGCTCTCTCTCTGGAACTACCCCACGGTGATCCTGGCCGAAAAAACTGACCTGGAGAAGCTCTCGAACACACCCCTGGGAATCACCACGGATATCCTCTTCCGTGGCGGCGAGTCCCGGGAATACCTCCAGGCGCTCCCTTTCCTGGTGCGGAAGGTCCTCAACGCCCAGGAATCGCTGGAGCGCCATAACTCGGCCCTGCGCAACACCGAACGCCGCTTCTACGATCTGGTTCAGGCTCTACCGGATATCGTCTATTCCCTGGACAACCAGGGTCGCATCACCTTCATCAACAACTCCATCACCGTCACGGGGTGGAAACCGGAAGAGCTTTTGGGAAAACACTTTTCCGTTCTTCTTGATCCCGCAGAAGTGCAACGAGTCAGCCGGGACCACGTGTTACCCGCTCTGGCAGGAACGACCACGGGAGCCGAGGCTGCCCCGAAGCTCTTTGATGAGCGCCGCACGGGAGACCGGCGCACGCAGAACCTCGAAATCCGTCTGCCCCACCGCAACGGAGTCACCAAAGAACCTCTCTACGGCACCGTCACGGCCTACGGAGAAATTAACGCTGCGGGATTTCTCTCTCCCGAGGAACTCCCTCACCATCCCGGCACGGTGGGGATCATCCGGGATGTAACCCACCGGGTAGAGACAGACCAGCTCCTGCGACAGGGCCTGGAGGAGAAGGAAGCCCTCCTCTCGGAGATACACCACCGGGTAAAAAACAACCTGCAAGTCATCTCGAGTCTCCTTAATCTTCAGGCGGGAGCGATCTCGAGCCCCCAGGCGCTCTGCCGCTTCACCGACGTCCAGAACCAGATCCAGTCCATGTCGCTCATCCACGAGTATCTCTACCAGAGCGATCACTTTGATCAGATCGATATCAGCATCTATGCCCGCCGCCTGGCAGACCATCTCCTGAGCACCTATTGCACCGGCGAGACGCACCCCAGAATTCTGCTGGAACTTGATTCCCTGACCATCTCTCTCACCCAGGCGGTCCCGGCGGCGCTGCTCCTGAACGAAGTCATTTCCAACTGCCTTCGCTGGTCCTGTTCGGACCGGAATCAGGGCACCATCACGGTTCGGGTCGAACTCAAAAAACATCAGAGAATCGCCCTGACCCTGACCACCCGGGACATCACGATCCCCCGGGGAAAAACAATCGCAGCCCGGGACGACCTGGGACGGGACCTCGTCAACGGCCTGATCGAGCAACTGGGAGGAGAACTCCCCCGGGAAAAGGGCGCTCCCGAGGTGTTTGAAATGGTCTTTCCCCGGCGCCACGAAACGGCACACCCCGGATCGGAGGACTAACCTGTTTTTTCTATGCCGCCGTGGTACATATATCCTTGTGCGATCGCCTTTATTGTTCGTAATCGGTTTCATTCTTGCAAGCTGCGGATCTCTACCGGTTTTCATGGCCGAACCGCCGCCGCCGTCTGATCCCGCAGCACAAACAACAGGGCCACAGGAAGGCCCGGCCATCGCCGAGGCAGCGCGAGCCCTGGTAGGACGACGGTCCCTGCGAATCCGGGGCCGGGTCTTTCCCTCCGACTGCAGCGGCGTTATCCTGGCGATCTTTTATCAGGCAGGAATCGACCTCATGCCAGCCTTCGCAGGGGAGACGGGAAACGGAGTAAAACGGCTCTGGAAGCTGGGAACGCCCCTTGAAGAATCGGATATTGCTCCGGGAGATATCATCTTCTGGGATAACACCTACGATCGAAACCGGAACAACCTCTGGGATGATGAACTCACCCACGCAGGGATCGTGGCGGCCATAGACGGGGAGGGAACGATCTCCTACGTTCACCACAACTATCGCCGGGGAATCGTGGAGGAGAAGATGAATCTTCTGCGCCCCCAAGACACAACCGTGAACAGCGCCATGCGTATGCGGGGACAACGAGACCCCGAGGGAGAGCGCTGGCTCTCGAGTCATCTCTTTCGCGAGGCCCGGCGGCTCTACTAGCGGAACCCGGCCAGGCTAGCAGGACCAGCCCGGGTTAGGGCCAGGCCGGAGAGCACCCGCCCTGGTTAAAACGTGCTGGCGTCCACAGCAGGACCATCACCGGCGGCATCCTCTCCAGTAATCGTCACAAAAACCCCGTTGGGCAAACACGCCGCCCACTGTCCCCGCCGGGAGAGGAACGAGGCGTAGACGCAGATCTTGTCCCGGCAAGGCGAGGAAACAAACCGGACCTGTTCGTCCTTGATTTCCACCAGGGTCTCACCCAAGGGGCCGGGGACCAGAATCTCCCGATCCTGCGAGAGAGGATAGACCAGATCGCCCTGGAAGCTGCGGATCTCCACCGTGGCCGGCGCACCTCCCCGGTCGGTGGCAAAAACCAGAAAGCCCGCCACCACGGCGGCCGCCACGGCAAAAATCAGAAAATCCCCGGGCCGGAGCAACCGCAGCAGCCGGAACCAGCGGAAGGCCCTCGGCGGAAATCCTCTAGCCCTTCCGTTTTTTGTCACGGATATAGATATTGTGGGCCGGACTGTTTTCCATGGGCCGCTCGTCCACCTCAAAAAGTTGCATTGCCCGGATCAGCTCGCCCAGCTTCTTGTAACCGTAATTGCGGGGGTCGAAATCGGGGTTGCTGTTGGCAACTTTCTGTCCCACCACGCCAAGAGAAGCCCAACCAGTATCGTCGGCGGCATCCTCAATCCCGTTGCGGACCATCGTTACCAGCTTGGTATCCTGCTTGAGTTCCTTGGCACCGAGCCGACGAGTACCGGTTGTTGCAGCAGTATCTTTGGTGTCGGGAGCTTGTTGCCGCCGAAGCACGTCGTTGTAGATAAACCGGTCACAGGCACGAACAAAGGCCTTGGGCGTTTTCTGCTCGCCGAAGCCAAACACCGTGAGCCCCTGCTGCCGCACCCGCTGTGCCAGGGGCGTGAAATCGCTATCGCTCGAGACCAGGCAGAAGCCGTCCATTTTCTCGGAATAGAGAATATCCATGGCGTCGATTATCATCTTCATATCGGTGGCGTTCTTTCCCTTGGTATAGGGATATTGCTGGACGGGCTGGACAGAATAGTCCAGAAGGATTTCCTTCCAGCCCCGCATGGAATCGCTGGACCAGTCTCCATAGATTCGCTTGATACTGGCAATCCCGTAGTTTGCCACCTCCTCCAGGAGGCCTTCCATGATTGCCGGCTGGGAGTTGTCCGCATCGATCAACACCGCCAGCCGCATTTGGTTATCGGTCATTCCTTGTTCCTCCCGTTACACTAGTCAGTTCCAGGGCAAGGGAAGCGGAGATTCCCGATGGGACAGATCCAGAAGAGAAGACTCTTCCGGATTCAGCTCTCCCGAAGCCCCCGAGCATACTGCCGTGACCAGACTGGTCCAGCGCAGATCCTCTCCGCTCTCTCCCTCCCCGGAAATCGCCCGAAGGTCGGTCCCGTCCCAGGAGAACGTACCTCGCCAGAAACGGCCCGAGCAATAGCCAAACCCTTCCCCGGCGTCACCGTAGAAGGTTCCCTGTGCGCGCCCCTCGGCATCAGGAGCGATCAAAAGCCGCAAGACCCCGTCACCGGCCTCGCCGGTATGCTGCCGGAGCCCCTCGTGGGGAAGGATGTAGCCCCCCCGCAAGTAGAGCGGAATCCGGTCCAGGGGAGCGTGTCCCACCACCACAGTGCCGCTTCCATCGGGCTGGCGGGGAACATCGATCCGTTCACCGCTCCAGAAATCGTACCAGACCCCGGCGGGCAGATAGACGCTCCGTTCCTGCACACCGGGCTCGCGCACGGGAGCCACCAGAAGCGCCTCTCCCAGGAGGAAGCTGTCTGCCCGGGAGGCAACCCGGGGATCCTGGGGGAACTCCCAGAGCAGGGGCCGCATCACAGGCGTTCCCCGCCGGGAGGCTTCCTCAAAAAGGGTATACAGGTACGGCATGATCCGGTAGCGGATCCCGATAAATCGCCGGGCAGTCTCCAGCGCCTCGGGGCCAAAACTCCAGGGTTCATGATCCCGGGTATCCAGGGCTGAATGAGCCCGGAAGAAGGGCGTAAAGGCTGCTGCCGCGATCCATCGCCGATACAGTTCGGCATCGGCGTTCAACTGGAACCCTCCGGCGTCGCCCCCCACGAAGGGAGCCCCGCTGAGCCCCACGTTGAGGAACATGGGGACCATCATGGCCAGGTGCTCCCACCAGCTATGGTTGTCCCCTGTCCAGATCGCGGCGTAGCGCTGCACCCCTGTTCCCCCGGACCGGGTCAGGACAAAGCCCCGTTCCTCCGGCCGGTACTGCAGAAAGGCATCGCGGGTTGCCCGGTTCATGCCGTTGGCGTATTCGTTGTGAACCCGGCCAAAGCTCACCGGCTCTCCCTCGTTATACGCCACCAGGTCATCGGGAACGGTGAAGTTCACCCGGAGCATCTCGTCGCCGGTGAAATCGGCAGGCTCGTTCATATCGTTCCAGATTCCGGCCACTCCTGCGTCAAAGAGGGTCTTGTGCCACCGTGCCCACCATTCCCGCGTGGCGGGGCGGGAAAAATCGGGGAACGCTGCGTCGCCGGGCCAGACCTTACCCACATAAAGCTCGCCCCCGGGACGGGTCAGGAAGGCTTTCTTTTCCAGTCCCGAGGCAAAGACGGGGTAGTCCACATCGGTCTTGACCCCGGGATCAACGATGGTGACAACCCGGAACCCCTGGTCCCGAAGGCCCTGTACCATCCGATCGGGTTCGGGAAAGCGCCGGTGATCCCAGGTAAAGACGCGGTAGCCGTCCATATAATGAATATCCAGATAGAGGACGTCGCAGGGAACCTTTTCTTCCCGAAATCTCTGCGCCACTTCCAGGACCCGCTCTTCGGGGAAATAGCTGTAGCGGCACTGCTGAAACCCCAAAGCCCATTCGGGCGGCAGGGGTATTCTTCCCGTGAGTGCGCTGTAGCTTTCTACCGCTTCGGGCAGGGACTCATCGGTGCGGAGGTAGCAATCAAAACGGTTGTCATAGATCTCGATCAGAAGGCGGCCGGGTTCGGCCTCTCCCACATCGAACCAGACCGTAGCCATGGTGTCGATAAAGAGCGTAACCGTACCACCGGGAGTCCAGAGATACACCACAGGATGGGCCTGGTAGAGGGCGCTCTTTTCCGGGCTGTGGACGGGCTCGTCGCAGTTCCACATCACCCAGGTTCGTCCCCGTTTGTCCAGACTGCCGGTTTTCTCGCCCAGCCCCATAACGTGAAGGTCCTCGCCCCGGGGTGTCGAGAGGGGGATGTCCAGAAGAATTCCGTCGCGAGACCGGGAGACACCCATCGTGGCAGGAAACCCCGGGGGCAAGCCGTAGCGGAGGCCTTCCACAGGAACTGCCTCAAGACCCCGCGTGTCTTCGTGGGGATTGTCGTTGGCTGCAACTCCCTGGGTGGCCATATCGTTCAGGCGATGAATACGGTCAGAGAAGAACTCCGGCCCGCTCCCCCCGGGCGGCACCGACGTGACATCGTACCAATCCCGGGCCGGTGCGGTATCGGGGTCCAGGGCAGAGCTCCGACCGCTCCGGGTCGTCCCATCAAGAGTAACCGCCAGGCGCAACCACCCGTCAGCCGACTGCTGCCACGCCAGATCGGTATGGGGCGCGGCGGGTCTAAACCAGTAATCCTGTCGCTGCTGCATGCCCGGAGTCTAACGGGCCTCCGCTTCTTCGGCTACCGCAGCAAGCTCTTCCTCCGAAAAAACCCGGTTGATATCAAGGATAATAATGAACTTCTCATCCTGCTTGCCGATGCCCCGGATAAAATCGGTGTTGATCCGGGTTCCAATTCGCGGCGGAGGCTCGATGTTTTCCGGCTCGAGGCTGATAACCTCCTGGACGCTATCGGCCAGGGCTCCTACGGTCACAACAGACCCGCCCAGCTCCACCTCAAGAACCACAATGCTGGTATCGATTGTTCGTTCCGTGGCCTCCATGCCGAACTTGAGCCGCAGGTCAATCACGGGAACAACACTCCCCCGCAGGTTGATCACACCCCGCATGAAATCCTGTGTCCGGGGAACCCGGGTAACCGTGGTGTATTCCAAAACCTCCTTTACGTCGTAGACCCCCACGGCGTACTGCTCATCGGCCAGGGTAAAAGTCAAATACTCATTCCGTTCGTCCCTGTGAACGTCATCACTCATGGCGCACCTCTCTTCGTCCTATAGTAATCCACCCGGCAGAAGCGTGCAAATTCGGGACGCACTCTACCGCATGGTTCCCCTCTGGACCTTCTCCACAAACCGCTCCACATCGCGATCGGCCAGGCCAGCCCCTTTGGCGGTCTTCTGAAGCTGTCCGGGAGTGATCGCCGCTTCTTCAAGCAGCGCCTGGAGCGCAGCGAACTCGCTTCTGGAGAACCGGATCCCTCCCAGGCGGTGCTCCTCGAAAGCTTCCGTCGCCAGGGGACAGACCCGACGAACGAGATCAATCAGGACCTCGGCGTAGGCCCTGATTTCGTACTGGGCGTGGCTGTCCAGACGGAGGGCCAGAAAATGAAAGAGGTTATGCAGATCGATCTGCCAGTACCATTCGGTGTAGGTGCTGAGGGGCAGGTTTATCCGCGCCAGTTCGCGGGCCACATCCTTCGAGAGCAGCTCCTCATAGGCCTGGTAGGAGCGACCCTGCTCCCGGGCAAGGGCTTCCTCAATCTCGTGCTGCTGATCCTCCGAAAAACCCTGAGCAGAGCGGCCCTGTTTATTATCCTGAGCCTGGGGCGCGATCACATCTCCCCGGGGACGGTAGAACTCATCCTTCATCACGCTGTAGCGACCGCTGATCTCGTTGAGCCGCGCCGTGCGGTGACGGACCCACTGGCGCGCCACAAAGATGGGCATTTTGGCATGAAAGGTAAGCAAGACCTGCTCGAAGGGCGAGGTATGAAGGTTCCGATATAAATAATGGATGAGCCCCCGGTCTTCCCGGTAGGATTTTGTACCAGCTCCGTAGGAAACCCGGGCCGCCTGGACGATCCGCTGATCTCCCCCGCAATAGTCTACCAGCCGGACAAAGCCGTGATCGAGAACGGGAAAGGCCTGGTCCAGGATTTCCTCCGCCGCAGGAACTATTTCGTGTGCCATCGTGGTTTCTCCTCTTCTGATCTTCTGAACCGCTGTGCTGTTGAAGCTCCGGTCGCATTTTTTCGCGTCCCTGGCCCGCGCCGCCTGCCGGAAACGCGAAAAAAGAACTATATTCTCATGGTGATGAAACGATCAGCTTCCGTTATCCCTGGTGCTCCGCATCTGTTTACCCTGGTTCTGTCCCTGGGAACGCTCTTTCTGGGAACGGCGTCTCTCCCCGTAACGGCTCAGACCTCGGGAGCCACGGCGCACCTCGAGGTCTACGCCGTTCAGAACGACGATAACAGCTTTGACCTCTTTGCCCGGAACGACCACTCCATCCCGATCTACATTAGCGTTGATTTTGATCAGCTCGTCAACCTTGCGCCAGAGACCAACCTGCCCTGGCGGGGCGCTATCCCCCCGGGAGATACACGACCGCTCTTCTCGCTCACTCCGACCGCCCAGCGGGGCCGCATCGGCTACAGTTTGCGATACCAGGCCGCTCTGGGAGACCCGGCCACAGCCAGCCACCACGATGATCACCTCTACCTTTTTCCCTTCGAGCACGGGACAAAGCGACGTCTCAGCCAGGGCTTTGGCGGGTCTTTCTCCCATTTTGGCGAGAACCGCTACGCCGTGGATTTCGATATGCCCGAGGGCACCCCCGTCTACGCCGCCCGAGGGGGACTGGTCGTCCACGTCAAGCAGGACGGCCGGGCCGGCGGCCCCTCTCCGGCCTACGCCGATCACGGCAACGTGATCGTTATTGCCCACGACGATGGCAGTTTTGGAAATTACGTGCATTTGCGGTTTCGAGGGTCCCGGGTACAACCGGGAGACACCGTTTCAGCAGGGGATCATATCGGCTACAGCGGAAACACGGGAATCTCCAGCGGCCCGCACCTCCATTTTGACGTGCGCCTGCCCCAGAGGGACGGGACGATGCAGTCTGTTCCCTTTCTGTTTCGCGGCCTCCAGGGAGAAGCCATCTCCCCCGAAGAGGGGCACTTCTACTACGCCAGCCACCCCGGCGGGGAGGATTTTCCCGTGGTCTTTGGCGAGGATCTCCGCAACCAGGACTTTGCCGATCACCTGGAGGAGGTGCCGGTCACCCACAGCGTCTCCTTCAGGACCGAGGAATACGACCTGACTCACGCGATCTACCTGCAAAACGGCTTTCCCGAAGCAATCCGCGCTACTGTGGGGTTCAACCTGGTCCACATGCGGGCCGAGGCAACCCTGCCCCTGGAAATCGAGGTCCCTCCGGCGAGCGAGGTCTTTCTCACCCTCCTGCGGGCAGACCCCGGGAGGGACCGCTGGCAGTACGCTCCCACCGTCCGGTTTCAGCGGCTGCGCTAGGGGGCGTTCAACCGCCGATAGCCCCGGCAGGCCGGAACAGCTTACCGGGGCCGGGATTCACCGGGAGGGCTGTTCAACCGCTGAAAAACCCGGTAGAGCGCCTGCGTTCCCTCTTCTGCAAGCCCTTCAGCCAGGGCGGCCTGGTAAAACTGGTTTGCCAGAGCCAGCCCCGGCAGCGCAATTCCCAGGCGCCGGGCCTCTTCCAGGGCAATCCCCAGATCCTTCACGAAATGGCGAATCATAAAGCCCGGGGCCATATCGCCCGAAGCAATCCGCATACCCAGATTATTCACGGACCAGCTCGCCGCCGCCCCGCTCCCGACCACACCGATCACCTCTTTCAGGTCAAGACCGGCCCGTTCGGCGTAGAGCAGCCCTTCCACCGTCCCGATCATGGTGGAGGCGATCAAGGTCTGGTTGATCGCCTTGGTATGCTGGCCCGCTCCGGCAGGCCCCATCCAGCGGATATTTTTCCCCAGAACGGCAAACAAGGGCGAAACACGATCGAAGGCGGCCCGCTCCCCTCCCACCATGATCGCCAGGGTTCCCTCCCGGGCCCCCACATCTCCGCCGGAAACGGGAGCATCCAGGGCGGCGATCCCCTGACGGGTTGCCAGTTCGGCGATCTCCCTGGCCAGCGTGGGCCGGGAGGTGGTCATATCAACCAGAACAGGAGCCTCCTCACCCGCATCGATCCGGTCCCGGGCACCAGCCAGAGTCCCCTCCTCTCCCAGGACCACCTCTTCCACGTCCGAGGGATACCCCACAATGGAGAAGACGCATTCGCTCCGGCGAGCCACCTCCCGAGGCGAATCACACCACACCGCGCCCTCCCGGAGGAGTTCCCCGGCCTTGGCACGGGTTCGGCTATACACCATCAGGCGATGCCCCGTCTGCAAGAGCCGGCGGGCCATGCTGGCCCCCATGATTCCCGTACCGATCCAGCCAATCTCTTTCATGTGGTTCATGGGGCACATTCTAGCAAGAAGGATAGCGGCAATCCAGTTCTTCCTCTCCGGCCTGGTTTTCCGAACCTGGAATAATTTCCCGGAACGCACCATACTTTATCGGGAGGTACAAACCAATGACTCTTTTGACAATATCCGCCTTTCTCGTTGCTGCGGTGTCCTTCGGGATTGCTCTGCTTCTCCTCGTTGTCGGCCTTCGCACCAGGCGGATTCACCGGCAGGAGCTCAGGGAAATCGCCTCCTTCATCCGGGACAATCTCATTCCCGATTACGGCGTGATCAGCACAGCCGTAACCGCAACCGGGAGTCTTCAGGAAGAAGCCGGAAAATGGACCAGCGATACCGCCACGGGGCAGATTCGAAAACACCTCGAGGCGATGCTCCTCTCGAACACCAGCTTTTTCGGAGTGTGGGTTGCCCTGAAACCGGGAACGCTCCGGGAAGTTTCCCACGGCCATCACTGTCCCTACCTCTACCGGGAGGGAGAAGATATCCTGGAGATGCAACTCCCCAACATCGAGGAAGAGCACTTTTTTATCCTTCCCCAAAAGAGCGGACACCTGGAATTACTGGAGCCCTTCGAGTACGACCTGAAGGGTGAGCAGGTGCTCATGACTACCATGGCTACCCCCATCTTCCGGGAGGGGGAAATCCTGGGGGTCTGCGGCGTGGATATACGTCTGCGCACCACCCGGAAGATCTTCCCCAACCTGCTGGATCTTCCTCCCAGCACGCCCCTGGTGATCGACCCCCAGAACCCGGGGTCCACAAATCTCACAGAAATCCGCCAGAGCGTCTACGCCGCCGAAAGCAATATGCGGGAAATGCTCTCCTCTCTCAAGGAGCTTCTCTCGTCCCGGACGCAGCTCGAGACGAACGTGGAAAAAACCCGAGCCGTCACAGAATACATCGCCGAGGCGGTGACGGCCATGATCGAGGCCACAGAAACCCAGGGAACCGATACCCGGGAAGCGGTAAGCGCCGTGGAGCAGATGAGCCGGTCCATCGAGTCTCTCTCTTCTCAGATCCAGGATCAGTCCACCATGGTAGAAGAGGCCTCGGCCGCCATAGAAGAAATGGTGGCCAACATCCTCTCCCTGCAAAAACTTCTTGCTTCCAACGCGGAGCGATTCTCCGAGCTGGACCAGCGATCCAAAACGGGGAACACCATGATGCAGGAGGTGGTTACCATCGTTCAGGAGATATCCAGCGACTCCATCGCTCTGAACGAGGCCAACGGGATCATCGCAGCTCTCGCCTCCCAGACAAACCTTCTGGCGATGAACGCCGCTATCGAGGCGGCCCACGCAGGAGAGTTCGGCCAGGGCTTCTCCGTGGTGGCCGGAGAGATCCGCAAGCTGGCCGAAAACTCTGCAACCCAGGCAAAAACCATTTCGGGCCGACTCAAATCGGTTCGCTCCAAGATCGGGCACTGCGTTGACACCAGCGGAAAGGCGCAAGAGACGATCCTCCGTCTGGACGAACTCATTCAGGAGGTGCGAAACCGGGAGCAGGAGATAAACGGAGCCATGAGCGAACAGGCAGCGGGCAGCACCGAGGTGACCAAGGCGTTGCACCACATGGTAACAATTACCGACGAAGTCTCGGGAGCCTCCCGGGAGATGAACGAGGGGCGGGCGCGCATGGTCGAGGCGATCCAGAGCATCGACGCCTCCACCCGGGCGCTCCAGGAACGGACCGGGGGAATTTCCCGGCAGGCAGCCGTCCTGGAAGAAACCGTTACCACCGTAGAAACCGTGGTCAACGAGATAGCCCGCACCATGTACATCAACGGCGTGGCCTGAGAAGTATCCGCAGGGTGTTCAGGACGGTAAGAACCGTGACACCCACGTCGGCAAAGACGGCCATCCAGAGCGAGGCCACCCCCAACGCGGCAGCAACCATAACGGCAGCTTTGATCCCCAGAGCTGCCACGATGTTCTGGAACACCACGCTCCGGGTGCGGCGGGCTATCCCGATTCCCTCGGACAAAAGTCCCGGATCGTCCCCCATGAGCACCAGATCAGCAGCCTCCACGGCGGCATCGCTCCCTGCTCCACCCAGGGAGACCCCCAGATCCGCCCGGGCGATCACAGCGGCATCGTTGATCCCGTCGCCCAAAAAGGCGATCCCCCCGGGGATACCCTCTTCCACCAGACCTTCCATCTCCTGGACCTTCTGGTGGGGCAGAAGTTCTCCCATGGCACGATCGACCCCCAAGAGGGAACCAACACGCTCCACAGCTTTCCTGCTGTCCCCGCTGAAGAGAAAAATCTCCCCGATTCCCTGACTCCGCAACCGCTCCACCGCCTGAACCACCCCGGGGCGCAACTCATCGTTCAGAAGCAGATACCCCAGATAGCGATCTCCCCGGGCCACGTGGAAAGGAGACCCCTCCAGATCGCCCTCTCCGCCGGATTCAAGCCCCGCCTCCTCCCTGAGATGCCTTGCTGAACCGCCCCGGATAACCTCCTGAATCACCGAATCTTCCCCCGGAAAAACCGTGGTTCCCCGGCCGGGAGTCTCCCGAACCTCGTCCTGCCGAGCCCGGGTCTCCAGATCCTCCGTGGTAACAGAAATATCTCTGGCAGCAGTAATAAAGGAAACCACTCCCCGGGAAACAGGATGATTCGACGAACGGGCAGCCCGAAAAGCTGCCTCCACCAGCTCCTGGCGATCAACCCCCGGAGCGGGAACGACCTGGCTCACCGCAAAAGAACCGGTCGTAACCGTTCCTGTTTTGTCAAAGACCACCCGGGTAAGCCCTGCCAGCACGTCCAGGAAAGAACCTCCCTTGACCAGAATACCCCTGCGGGAGGCTGCCCCGATTCCCGCGAAGTAGGCCAGAGGAATGGAAACGACCAGCGCACAGGGGCAGGAGACCACCAGAAAGACCAGCGCCCGGTATCCCCAGAGGGAAAAAGAACCAAAACCCGCCAGAGGGGGAAGAACCGCCAGAATCACCGCCCCGACAACCACCAAAGGGGTGTAAACCCGGGCAAGACGAGTCATGATCTGTTCTGTCCGGGCCTTCCTCGAGGCAGCCTCTTCTACCAGGGAGATCATCCTGGCCACGGTGGATTCCGATTCCTCCGCAACGGCCCTGATCACCACCCGTGCATCGGTCACGACCGAACCGGCTCTCACGGCATCGCCCTGATCAAGACGCCGGGGCAAGGACTCCCCGGTAATCGCCGAGGTATCCACCGCGCAACATCCCTGCTCCAGGACCCCGTCAACAGGAACCCGCTCGCCGGGCAGGCACACCAGCAAGTCTCCCTCCCGAACCGAGCCAGCAGCCACCAGGCTCTCCTCATCCCCCTGGAGCAACCGGGCCGTGGCAGGCCGAAGGTCCAGAAGAGACTTCACCGCACCCCGGCTTCTCTGGACCGCAGCGGCCTGCAAGGTATCCCCCACCTGATAAAAAACCATCACCGCCGCCGCCTCGGCTCCCTCGCCAAGAAACCAGGCGCCCAGGGTTGCCACAGTCATGAGCATGCTCTCATCCAAGGGCCGTCCAGCCAAAAGCGTCCGGCCCGCCCGAAGGATCACGGAAAATCCCGCAAGAACGTAGGCAACAACAAAGAGCAGAGGCTGATCAACCAGAAAACCCAGCAGGAAAAAACCCGCCGCGCTCCCGGTCAAGGCAAAACGCACCCGGCTCTGGCTGTCCAGGGATCGAAGAGAAAAGCCATGTTTTTTCTGTGCATCCCCGGGTGCCCCCTCGGCTACCGGAGCCTGATCGTCCTCCCCGGAGGGACTCAGAAGCGATGCCCCCGGTTCTATTGAACGTACCAGCCGATCAAGCTGATCAAAGGATGGTGCCTGGTTCTCCCGGTTGTGCTGCTCCGCCTTTTCAAGGCGAAGGACTCCCGTGCCAATATGAACCGAGGCAGCAGCCACCCCGGGAAGCTTTCCCGCTGCCTCTTCTATCAGGGCAGCGCAATTCGAGCAGGACAGACCCGCCACGCGAAAAGTTTTAATTTCATTCATATGATCGCCTGCTCATACATTACCACCCCGTCGGCCCTTCGGCAACCCCCCTTCTGCTTCGTTTTCCGGTAGCCTCCAGGCCATCCCGATTCGTATGTTATGATGAGTATCCGGGAATCGGTCCCGGAGCACATTAGCCAAAACACCGCATGAAAGGGGTTCGCACTATGGAATACCGACGTTTGGGATCATCGGGGCTGAAGGTATCGGCCCTCTCCTTTGGCTCCTGGGTAACCTTCGGCAAGCAGGTTGATATCGATCTGGCCGCCGAAGAGATGAAAGCTGCCCTGGATCAGGGCGTCAACTTCTTCGATAACGCCGAGGTCTACGAAAACGGACAGTCCGAGATCGTCATGGGTCAGGCCATCAAGAAACTGGGGCTGGTCAGAAAGGACTATCTGGTTTCCACCAAGATCTTCTGGGGCGGTTCCGGCCCGAACGATCAGGGCCTCTCGCGAAAACATATCCTGGAAGGAACCAGGGCGGCCCTGGAGCGGCTCCAGGTAGAATACGTGGACCTCATCTTCTGCCACCGCCCCGATCCGGAAACCCCCATCGAGGAGACGGTCCGGGCCATGCACCATGTGATCGACCGGGGCTGGGCTCTCTACTGGGGAACAAGCGAGTGGAGCAGCGAGCAAATTCGCCAGGCCTGGGAAACCGCTCATCGTCTGGGACTCACCCCGCCCACCATGGAACAGCCCGAGTACAATATGTTCCACCGGGATCGGGTGGAAGTGGAGTACGCCCCGCTCTACCGGGATTTCGGTCTGGGAACCACCATCTGGAGTCCTCTGGCTTCGGGGGTCCTCACGGGGAAATACAGCCAGGGAATAACCGATGGCCGTCTCACCCTTCCCGGCTACGAATGGCTCCGGAAAATCTACGAATCCGACGAGGGACGATCACGAATAGAGAAGGTAGAGAAGCTTCGCCCCATCGCTTCTGATCTGGGAGCCTCCCTGGCGCAGCTGGCGATCGCCTGGACCCTGAAAAATCCCCAGGTCAGCACGGTTATCACCGGAGCATCCCGGCCAGAGCAGGTCACGGAAAACATGAAGGCCCTGGATATCCTTCCCAAGCTGGATCGGGGGGTTATCGATGCGATCGAGGAGGTTCTTCAGAATCGCCCCAAGGAGCCCCGTAACTGGCGAAACGCATAACAGGAAAGGAAGACTTGACGCTCCCGGACCATCGGCGGTAGCTTGGGTCTGACAGACACAACGGGGGGCTCGCTATAACGCCGCGAGCTGAGATGAGAGGGGCAAACCTCTCGACCCGAAGAACCTGATCCGGGTAATGCCGGCGTAGGGAGACGATACCGGGGCCGTGTGTCCCGGTAAAACAGCGAGGCGTCTCCGAAAGGGGACGCTTTTTTTTGCATCTCTCCCGACGTAATCACATGTTTCTGCAGGGAGGTATCAATGCGTTCCGAATCGCCTTCGTCCTCGGGGCACCAGGTTTTTTCCGGGTGCCAGTTTTCGATTTCCGTCATGAGCGATAATTTCGTTCCGGTAATCCTGGACGCCATCAAGGCCCTGGGAAAACCCCAGGACCTTCGTATCGAGACCGACGATCTTTCGACCCTCGTCATCGGCCCGCCCCGGCGCGTATTCCAGGCCGTGGAGACGGTCTACGCCGAGGCTTGCCGCCGGGGAGGTCACGTGACACTCTCGGCGCTCTTTTCCCGGGGATGCCCGGGAGAACCCGACGATCCCCTATGTCATCCCCCTGATCCAGACCGGAATCAGCCCGGGGAGGATCACCCTTCGTCCCCGGACCAGGGCATCCCCGTGAGCGCCCACTTCTCCCTTTATCCTCTGGGTGATCCCGGCTACATGACGACCATCGCCCGGGCAATCTCCTCGGTACAGGACGATGGAGTCTTTGGCGGGGCCAAGCATTTCTGCACCCGCCTGGAGGGCGATCTCTCGAAGGTCTTCTCGTCGATTCTCAAAACCTTCGAAACCGCAGCCGCCAGTACGCCCCACGTGGTCCTTCACCTGACTGCGTCCAAGGGGAGTCCCTCGAAAAAAACCACTCAGGAGTCACCCCGTGAACAAAACTGAACACCCTTCGCCCCGATTTTCGACCTCCGCTTCTTTCCGGACCGAGCCTTCCCGGGCCAGGCCCTCCTGGACCATGCGCGAAACCGTCGTTCTCGCCGTGATCAGCGTGGTCTTCGCCTTTCTCCACCTGGCCTGGGTACAGGTCTGGCTCATCCTCCAGTCCTTCATCGGGCCTCTGGCAATGGATATCGTCATGGGGTTCTGGTACAGCAGCTCGATCTTCGCCGCCTATCTGCTGCGCAAACCCTTTGCCGGACTCCTGACGGCGCTCCTGTCGGTGACCGTTCAGATTCTGGCAGGGAATCCTTCGGGAGCGATCATGCTTCTCACAGGGCTGGTCCAGGGCACAGGCTGCGAGGTTCCCCTGGCCCTGACCAGATGGAAGCGCTACTCCCTGCCCATGATGATCGCCTGCGGCATCTCCACGGCGCTCTTCAGTTTCGTCTACACCTGGTTCCGCTTCAGCTACCACCAGTTGGCCCCTTCCCTGGTCGTGACCATGTTGGTAGTCCGGGTGATCAGCGGCGCCCTCCTGGGGGGAGTTGTGGCCTGGTACCTGGCCCGGGCGGTGGTCCGTACGGGGGTCACCACGGGCCTTGCCGTCTCGCGATCCTCCGGTGCTCCTTCTTCTGGTGCTCCTTCTTCTGGTGCCCCGTCATCCGATGATTGAGGCACGATCCTTCGGGGTACGCTACGGGGAGGAGCCGGAGCAGGTCCTCCGGGATATCTCCTTTCGTCTGGCCCCGGGAGAACGGGTTCTTCTTCTGGGCTCCAGCGGAAGCGGAAAGAGCACCCTCGTTTCCTCTCTCATAGGCCTGATTCCCCACAGCCACGAGGCGGAGCTTCAGGGCCACATCGCGGTGCAGAACCTCCCGACGATCCATTCTTCCCCGGGAGAGCTCTCGCACAGGGTCGGTGTGGTTTTTCAGGATCCCGACAGCCAGTTGACGATGCTTACTGTGGAAGAAGAGATCGCCTTTGGTCTGGAAAATCTGGGGATACCTCCGAAAGAGATGGACCACCGCATTGCCACAGCGCTGGAGCAGGTGGGCCTTGGCGAATACCGGAGTTGCCGCGTAGAGCTGCTCTCGGGGGGAATGAAGCAACGCCTGGTGATCGGTGCAATTCTTGCCATGGAACCGGATCTGCTGGTTCTCGATGAGCCCACGGCGAACCTGGATCCCCGGGGCGCCCGGGAGGTGAGCAAGCTCTTGCTGGATATCTCCCGCCGTCGCCGGGAGCTGGCGATCCTTCTGGTAGAACACCGCCTGGACGAGATGGCCTCCCTGGCAACGAGGGTACTCCTCCTGGATTCGAAGGGCCGCCTCGCGCTGGATCTCCCCGCCCGGGAAGCCTTTGGGTCCCGGGCCGAAACGCTTCGCCGCCACCAGGTGTGGATACCCACCGAAAGCGCCGCAGCCCTTCAGGCGGGGCTGGAGCCCTCCTTCGGAGAATTGCCGCTTCGTGAGGCGCTGGAAAAGCTGGCGGGTTCCCTGGAACAGGACCAGCCCGGCAGATCCGGCCTTCTGGAATGGTGCCAGCCGGCAAAGCCCGCACCCCGCAGCCCGGAAGAACCCGACCCCGTCCTCTTCCTGGATAAGATAACCGTGAGCTATCCCCGGGCCTCCTCGGGTGGTCCCGTTCTGAAGGATCTCTCCTTTTCCCTCGCGGCGGGTGAACTCTGCGCACTGGCAGGCCCCAACGGCAGCGGGAAAAGCACCCTTGCCGCCACAGCCATGGGCCTGATCCCTCCCCAAAAAGGCCGGGTATTTCTTGAGGGTCGCGACCTTTCGCGGATTCCCCTCCGGGAGCGCTCCCGCCGGGCAGGCTTTGTCTTTCAAAATCCGGAACACCAGTTTGTGACCGATTCGGTTTTTGAAGAGGTGGCTTTCACCCTGCGTCAGCAGGGATGCAACGACACAGAGATCAGGGAACGCACCGGGGAGACCCTGAACACCCTGGGCCTTGGCGATCTGGCCCGGCGCAACCCCTTTTCCCTGAGTTTCGGCCAGAAACGCCGTCTCTCGGCGGCCTCCATGCTGGTGGCGCACCGAAAGCTCCTGATTTTTGACGAACCTACTTTTGGCCAGGACCCCCGGGCCCTGGAAGAACTTCTCAATCTTCTGGATCTCCTAGCTTCACGGAATACAGCGGTACTGGTTATCACCCACGACATGGACCTGATCTGGTCCCGGGCGCACCGGGTTGCCCTGCTTCTGGATGGGGTCATCGCCCTGGAGGGAACGCCAGAGGACGTCTTCGCCCGGGAGGCACTTCTTCACCGGGGCGGGCTTATTCCTCCCTCGCGCTACCACCTTCACAAAGCCCTGTCCCCAAGGAGTCATCACTATGAACCATGCCATCTTTGAGCACTACCAGGAGACGTCGCCGCTGCATCACCTGAACCCCGCGGTAAAACTTCTTTCCAGCGTGGTGGTGATGCTCTTCACCTCCCTGATTTTTGATCCCCTTACCCTGACTGGTATCGCCCTTTTCGGGCTGCTTCTCACCCTGGGGCCAGGAAGAATACCCCCGGGGCTGATCCTGCGGGGACTGATTCCCTTTTTTCTCTTCGGAATCGGTTTCTTCTGGATGAACGCCCTTCTGCCTCGCCTTGCCGACGGAACCGAAGCCGGCGCAGATATCCTTTTGACTCTCGGCCCCCTCCGGTTTTACCGCACCGGGGTGCGCAACGGGGTCAGCTTTGGTATCCGCTCCCTGGGGTTTGGTATCTACTCACTCCTTTTCGTGGCAACCACAAACCCCACAGATTTTATTCTGAGCCTGGTTCACCAGCTGCACCTTCCTCCCCGCCTTGCCTACAGCGCTCTTGCAGCCTACCGCTATTTACCGACCCTCCATTCCGAGATCGCCATGATCCGCAACGCCCACCAGGTACGAGGAACGTCGTCCCTTCCGGGTCCACGGGGGGTCTTCCAGAGAAGCTATCGCTTCACGATCCCTCTCCTGGTAAGCGGCATCCGCCGGGCCGGCCGGGCCGCCGATGCCATGGAAGCCCGAGCCTTCACCGGCAGGAACCGAAGCTGGTACCGTCAGACCCGCCTCGGCTTCAGGGATCTCCTCTATGTGATCGCCCTGGCCTCGGGGATTGCCTTCATTACCCTCTACTCCCGCCACAGGGGAAGTCTGGTTTTCTGGGGCGGCCAGCTCTGGAACTAGTCCGAGGGTGAATTCCTTTCAAATTCTATCATAATTTCCTTCCACAGCTATCGCCGAAAAGCCTCCTGATTCGGTACTATATATCACCTGATATTATCGAGTGGTCCCGGGAAATCCCGCGCCACCCGCCATTCTACTCTGCAGGAGGATTTCTATGATCACACTCAACAACAGGGGTTCTTTCCGCTTTCTCGCCCTCGCCCTGGTTGCTCTCTCGGCATCGCTGGTTCTTTTCTCCTGCGGAGCCTCCGGCCAGGAGAGGGCCGATGCCGAAAACCACCTCATCGTGGCAAACTTTGCCGAAACCCAGACGATGGATCCCCGGGCCGTCGAGGATATCGCCTCCCACTGGATCAATAACCAGATCTATGATGGCCTGGTGCAGCGAACCGACGACATGGGAGTCAAACCGGCCCTGGCAGAAAGCTGGACCTTCCTGGACAAACGAACTCTGGAATTTCAGCTTCGCCAGGGGGTTCTCTTCCATAATGGCCAGGAGTTCACCGCCCGGGATGTGCAGTATACCTTCGAAACCCTTCTGGACCCGGAAGCGGGTTTTGCAGGGCGTTCCAGACTCGCCATGATCGACGTAGAGGGAATCGAAATCATCGACGACTACACAATCCGGATTCCCACACGAGAACCCTTCGCGGCGATTCTTACCTACCTTGCCCATAGCTCGGCCCTGATCGTAAACAAGACTGCTGCCGAGGAAGAAGGCAGGAACTTCGGAACCACCCCCGTGGGAACAGGCCCGTTCAAGCTTGCCCGCTGGGACCGGGGCACAGCGGTTCACCTGGAACGGTTTGATCAGCACTGGCGTGGACCTGCCCGGGTTGAAAAACTCACCTTCCGGGGAATACCCGAAGGTTCCAGCCGCACCATCGAGCTTGAAACGGGAGGTGTTCACGTGGCGCAGCGAATTCCCGAAACGGATCTCCGCAGAATCCGGGAAAACTCCGACACAGACCTTCACGAGTATGCGTCGATGCGACTCAACTACATTCTCTTCAACACCCAACGGCCCCCCTTCGATGATCTCCGGGTACGCCAGGCGATCAGCTACGCCCTGGACACAGACCTGCTGGCCGAGGTGGCCTACGGCGATTCCGGGATACCCGCCAGGGGGTACATGAACAGCTCCATCTGGGCCTTTAACCCCAAGGTCTACCGCTACGATCAGGACCTGGAAAAGGCACGGCAGCTCCTGGAACAGGCCGGGTACGGCGACGGGTTCTCCGTGACCATGACAATCGACGATAACGCCGCCCGGCGAACCCTGGCGGAGATCCTGGGCAACCAGCTGCGCGAGCTGGGCATCACCATGAGTATCGAGATTATGGAATGGGGCGCCTATCTCCAGCGGACCGCTGCGGGAGAACACCAGATGGCTCAGCTTGCCTGGCTTGCCAGTACAGGCGACCCCCACCACGCCCTCTATCCCAACTACCACTCAGGTAACATCGGGGCTGCAAACCGGTCCCACACAGATCTCCCCGAGCTGGATGCTCTTTTGCAGGCAGGTGTAACCGAAGGGGACACCCAGGCCCGATTGGAGATCTACCGGGAAGCCCAGGAGATCATCTCGCGCTACGCACCGATCATTCCCGTCTCGGACGACCGCGAGGCCGTGGGGATCAGGGCAAACCTGCGCGGTTTTACGCCCTCCCCGTCGGGGTATCACCTCTTTCACGGAGTGGGCTTTGCCGAATAACATCAGAACCAGGGGCATCGCCCGAAGCACGGCGATGCCCGGGAGGCCCGGGAGGCCCGGGAGGCCCGAAGAAAGATGATCACCTTTCTGCTCAAGCGTCTTCTGGCTCTGGTACCGGTCTTGTTGGGGGCCTCGTTCATCGTTTTTGCGATCATGTATCTGACCCCCGGCGACCCGGCGGTGCTCCTGCTCCCTCAGGATGCTTCCGCCGAGGATGTCGCCCTAATGCGTGAAAGCCTGGGGCTGAACCGTCCCTTTCTGGTGCAGTACGGCTCATTTCTGCAGGGAATTGTCCGGGGTGATCTGGGCACCTCCTTCCGCAGCGGTCAACCCGTGGCGGGATTGGTTCTATCCCGCCTTCCCGCCACGATGCAACTTGCCACAGCCTCTCTGGTTGTAGCGGTGATCATCGGCCTGGTGGCAGGAATCGTCGCCGCCGTTCGGCAGTATACCCTCTGGGACGGTGGCGCCATGGTAACGGCTCTGCTGGGAGTGTCCATGCCCAATTTCTGGCTGGGCCTTATGCTGATACTTTTTTTCTCTGTTTTCTGGGCCGGACGCTTTGGCAGCGTTCTCCTGCCCGCCTCGGGATACGGAACCGTTCAGCACATGATCATGCCCGCCATCGTCCTTGGCACCGCCCACGCCGCCTTTGTAACCCGAATAACCCGCTCCTCCATGCTCGAGGTCCTCCGCCAGGATTACATCCGCATGGCCCGAGCCAAGGGACTCAGCCCCTTCCGGGTCGTGACAATCCACGCCCTGCGCAACGCCCTCTTGCCGGTGGTCACCATCGTGGGGCTCCGCTTCGGCGTCCTGCTGGGCGGCTCCGTGGTAACAGAGCGAATCTTTGCCTGGCCCGGCATCGGGCGCCTCCTGATCGACGCAGTCCGGGCCCAGGATTACGCTGTGGTCCAGGGAATTATTCTCACCTACGCGATCATCTTCAGCCTGGTAACCCTGGGGGTAGATCTTGTCTACGGGTTGATAGACCCCCGCATCCGGAGTCACTACCGGTAATACCGGAGAGCCTGCCTATGAATACACCGCAAAATGAAACTGCCCGTTCTGCCCCTCGACGACGCACCCGCCTCGAAGATACCTGGCGGCAGTTCCGGAAAAACAAGGGAGCCATCGTGGGCTCCGTTCTCATCCTCCTGCTGGCAGGAATCGCCCTGGCAGCTCCCCTGGCCGCCCCGGAGGGCCTGGATGATCAGCACCTGGGCCGACGGTTTCAGGCTCCCTCACGAGAAAACATCCTGGGAACAGATAACCTGGGCAGGGATATCCTCTCCCGAATCATCCACGGATCACGGCTCTCCCTTTCCATCGGCTTTATCACCACCTCGATCGGCCTCGTGGCGGGAGGATCCCTGGGAGCTATCGCAGGCTATTACGGCGGCAACAAGGACCAGGTAATCATGCGGTTCATGGACATCATCCTGGCGATACCAGGGTTCATCTTTGCCGTGGCCCTGGTAACAGCCCTGGGTCCAAACCTTCTGAACCTGATGATCGCCGTGGGGCTCAACTCTATTCCCTACTTTGCCCGAATCATCCGGTCCTCAGTTCTTTCGGTCAAGGAAGAAGAGTACATCCAGGCGGCCCGGGTCCTCGGCTGCAGCAACGGGTGGATCATTGTGAAACACGTTATTCCCAACGCCTTTGCCCCCATCCTTGTCCAGGCCACATTACGGATCGGTGACACGATCATCATCGCTGCAGGACTCAGCTTTCTGGGACTCGGCGCCCAGCCCCCGCTTCCCGAATGGGGAGCGATGCTCTCGGCGGGCCGTCAATACCTGCGGGACGCCTGGTGGATGGCTACCTTCCCGGGTATCGCCATCATGATAACTGTTCTGGCCTTCAATCTTGTGGGTGACGGCCTGCGGGACGCTCTGGACCCCCGTTTGAAATCGTGAACCGTCCCAAGAAAGGAAATCCTGTCATGAATACACCCCTTCTGGAGGTACAAGACCTCCATGTTCATTACACGACCGACGACGGAACAGCCCGCGCCGTGAACGGAATCGATTTTTCCCTTCACCGGGGAGAAACCCTGGGACTGGTGGGAGAAACCGGTGCAGGCAAGACCACCACCGCCCTGGCCCTGCTGGGGCTTGTCCCCCGCCCTCCCGGAAAAATCCTGGGGGGAAGAATCCTCTTTCAGGGAGAGAATCTTCTTGAAAAAAGCGAAAAGGAGCTACGCCGCCTTCGGGGAAACCAGATGTCCATCATCTTTCAGGATCCCATGACTTCCCTGAATCCTCTTTTTCCTGCGGGAAAACAGATCGCAGAAAACCTGATCCTTCACCAGAACCTCGCCCCAAAGGAAGCGCTCCGCAAAGCCGGAGAAATGCTGACCAGGGTTGGAATCCCGGCCTCGCGAAGCGGCAATTATCCCCACGAGTTTTCGGGTGGCATGAAACAGCGTGTGGTTATCGCCATGGCCCTGGCCTGCAACCCCGCCCTGCTGATCGCCGATGAACCCACCACGGCTCTGGATGTGACAATCCAGGCGCAAATTCTGGAAATTCTCCACGACCTCAAGGATGAATTTGGTCTCTCCCTGCTCATGATTAGCCACGACCTGGGCGTGGTGGCCGACGTAGCCGACCGGGTGGCGGTCATGTACGCCGGAGATATCGTGGAAACCGGCACCGTGGACCAGGTCTTTGACTCACCCCGCCACCCCTACACAACAGGACTTCTGGACTCTCTTCCCGACATCGATGCCCCGAAAGGAGAGTCCCTGCGTCCCATCACCGGCCTGATGCCCGACGCCATGGACCTGCCCCGGGGCTGCAGTTTTGCTCCCCGATGCCCCCGGGTTATGCCAATCTGTCATGAGGAAAAGCCCCCTTCCTTTTTTCCTGACCAGGGACGCAGCGTGCGCTGCTTCCTCTACGACCAGACAAGGAGCAAGACATGACCGATCCCCTGGTTGAACTCTCGGACCTGGAGAAGCATTTTTCCACCAAAGAGGGAACGCTCAAAGCGGTAGACGGGGTATCACTGCAAATCCGGCAGGGCGAGACCCTGGGGTTGGTGGGTGAGAGCGGCTGCGGAAAATCAACCACCGGAAAGCTCCTGGTTCGTCTCCTCGCCCCCACAGCCGGGCGAATACTCTACCGGGGGCGGGATATCACCTCCCTGAAGACAGCACAGGAGGCCAGAGAATTCTCCCGAACGGTCCAGATGGTCTTTCAGGACCCCTATTCCTCACTGGACCCCCGAATGAGCGTGGGAGAAATCATTGAAGAGCCCCTGCGCGTACACCGCCTCTTTCCCGGCCGCCGGGAACGGCAACAGCGAATACGGGAACTCATGGAGTACGCCGGAATCGCCCCGCGTCTGATCAACTCCTACCCCCACGAACTGGACGGGGGCCGACGCCAGCGGGTAGGAATAGCCCGGGCCCTGGCCCTGAACCCCGAGTTTCTTGTCCTGGACGAGCCCGTCTCGGCCCTGGATGTCTCTATTCAGGCGCAGATCATCAACCTTTTTGAGACACTTCAGCGGGAACTCTCCCTGACCTATCTGTTCATTGCCCATGACCTGTCGGTGGTCCACCACGTGAGTACCCGGATAGCCGTGATGTATATGGGAGAAATCGTGGAGATGGGATCTGCCGATGAGGTGATCCGCTCCCCCCGCCATCCCTACACGGAAGCCCTGGTCTCGGCCATACCCCGCGTGAAAAACCGGGGGAACCACAAGAGGATCATTCTCCAGGGGGATGTACCCAGCCCCGTGGACCCGCCGCCGATCTGCCGGTTCTACGGACGCTGTCCCAAAGGGCAGGATCAGTGCCGACGCCCCGTGGAACTTCTCGAAAACTCATCAAACCGTCTGGTACGGTGCATTCTGGAGGAACAATGAGACCTGTCATAGGAATAACAAACACAAACCGCACGGGCTTCATCGACGGCTACGCTCAGGCCGTGGCCGATGCCGGAGGATCGCCCCTGATCATCCCCGTGGTGAAGGAACTGCCTTCCCTGCGGCCCGTCCTCACTGCCATGCACGGGCTGATCCTCTCGGGAGGGGCCGATATCAATCCCTCCTTTTATAACGAGCCCCCACGACAGGGGCTCGAAGAAACGCTCCCCGGGCGGGACAGCCACGAACTGGCCCTGGTGGACTACGTTCTCAACCGGTCCTCCATTCCTGTGCTGGGAATTTGCCGGGGAATGCAAATGCTGAACGTCCACGGCGGAGGCACCTGCTACCAGGACCTGGAACGGGAACGGGAAGAACCGGGAACGCTCAAGCACATGCTCTTCGGCATCTATCCCTTCGATGCTCCCGCCCACAGAGTGCGTTTTCTCCCGGGGAGCCGGCTGGAAGGGATCCTCCAGACCGGGGAAATCGAGGTGAACAGCTTCCACCACCAGGCAATCAGGGAACTCTCTCCCACCTTCCGGGCCACCGCCCACGCTCCCGACGGGGTTATCGAGGCGATCGAATCCCCGGGAGAGCGCTTCATCGCAGGCGTTCAGTGGCACCCCGAGATGATGGCCGAAAAAGACAAACCCTCACAGCACCTCTTTCAGGCCTTTCTCCGGGAGTGCGGGCGAAAGAACCATCACTGACAAAAAGCCGCTTTCAGGGTCTCTGAAAAGGGAGGCCTGATAATCCCCCGGTCCGTGATAATCCCCGTAACCAACTCGTGGGGCGTAACATCGAAAGCCGGATTCCGTACCTTTATTCCCTCAGGAGCGGTGCGTCGCAACCCGAAGTGGGTAACTTCCTCTGCTTCCCTCTCTTCAATAACAATCTGCTCGCCTGTTGCAGTAGAAAGGTCAACCGTAGATGCGGGACAGGCAACGTATACCGGTATGTCAAAATGCTTTGCCATAATCGCAACACCAAGAGTTCCTATCTTGTTTGCCACGTCACCGTTTGCCGCCACGCGGTCGGTTCCAACGATCACCATATCTATCAAACCCTGCTGCATCACAAAGGCTGCCATATTATCGGTAATGGTCGTAACATCAATTCCTGCCTGCTGTAGTTCCCAGGCCGTCAGGCGCGATCCCTGAAGCAGGGGGCGACTCTCATCGGAGTACACCCTGAAGCCCATGCCCCGTCCATGAGCCAGATACATGGGCGCTGTGGCAGTCCCGTAATCAGACGTGGCAAGACGCCCGGCATTGCAATGGGTAAGAATGCCCATGCCCTCCCTCATCAGCGAGACACCGTGCTCTCCAATACTCCGGCACAACTGAATGTCCTCTGCGTGTATCTCTTCAGCCGTTTTTTGCAGCACAGCAAAAAGGTCACCACCACTCTGAAGCCGGGACCTCTCGACACTTTCCACGACACGGGTAAGAGCCCAGTGCAGGTTAACTGCAGTCGGACGGGAACTATCAAGATAGGCCGCCTGCTTTCTGAGCTCCGCAACAAAGGCGGTACGGTCAAGGCTGGTCTGTTCCCGCATGGCGACGACCAGGCCATAGGCACCTGCAACACCAATGGCGGGAGCACCCCGGACCTTGAGTTGCTTAATTGCATCCCAGACCTGTTCAACGGAATTTTGTTCCTCCAGGAGGACCTCACCGGGAAGACGGGTTTGATCCAGCAAAAAAAGCTGCTCCTTCTCCCAGAGAATACTCTTCACCTTCTCGGCGTCGCCCTGCTTCATTTCTCTTTGGTTGTCCATTCTTTCTCCTGTCGCGATAGAGGTAAGTTACGATACCGTGGGTTCGGGAATTTCTTCCTGGAATGATCCGCAAATATACTCCACCTCACTTTGGATAAAACGATCTACCCATTCCGGAGAACGCTCCTGATCGGTAATAACAGCGTCAAAAGCCTCCAACTCGGCCAGTTTAGCAAAGGAAGTACGATCAAACTTGGTCGCATCGCAGACCAGGATCGAACTGAGCGCCTGTCGCATCATCTGCTTTCGCACCTCTGCTTCCTGCTCGTTCGAATCGGTTACACCGTGATGCAGATGCACCCCATCACAGCAAATAAACGCTTTATCAGCAAAAAACGAAGCAATAGATCCTTCCGCTGTTTTTCCCACCAAGGACAGCGCCTTGGGTCGAAGGGTTCCTCCTGCACAGATCACCTTGATCTGTTCTGCCCGCGCCAGAGTTTCTGCAACTGGCAAGGCGTTGGTAATAACAACGAGATTTGTTTTCTCCAGAATGTTTTCTGCAATGTGAACAGCCGTGGTACTGGCATCAAGGAATATGGTATCCCCGTTATTGATCAATTGTGCCGCGAGGGAACCGATCACACTCTTTCCCTCCACCGCCGCGTGCTGCCGCACTGTAACGGGGATTTCCCGATGCATCCCCGTGTTCAGAAAGGCCCCCCCATAGGTTTTCTGAAGCAATCCCTTGCGCTCCATCCTGGAAAGATCACGACGTATCGTCTCCTCGCTCACAGAAAATCGCAGGGCCAGATCAGAAACGGTAACACTTCCAAAGGATTGAAGCAGTTCGAATATCTCCTGTCGTCGCTCTACAGCCAGCACTTACACCTCCCTGAACGGCATTGTTCTGTTGCTAATCCCGTAATGGCCACGAAGACCTTCAAGATCAGATATCTCCCGGGTTGAAAAAGGTTGCGGGCCCCCAAGCAATTCGGCGTATAACTGAATCTGTGCACAGTGCTCGAGCTTCTCCAGTTTTTTGAACGCCTCCCCCAGGGAAGATCCCACGGTAACGCTCCCGTGCCGCGCAAGCAACACCACGTCGCTTAAACAGATTAACTCCGCCATGGAGCGAGGAAGCTCCTCAGTACCAGGAAGCGCATAGGGAGCAAGAGGAACATTTCCCAGCGCAACAACACACTCCGGCAGAAGCCCTGTATTGAGCCGCTTTCCTGCTATGGTGAAGGCCACGGCCTTCGGGGGATGCGCATGAATCACAGCCGTCACATCGGGCCGTTGGCGATACACCTCACGGTGTAACTTGTATTCCGTCGAGGGGCGACCCTCACCCTCCAGCACGGCCCCTTCCATATTCATCACCAGAAGCATCTCTCCCGAAACATCCTCCTTCCGTACGCCCGAAGGGGTGATCAAAAACCGGTCCTGATCAAGGCGATACGAAAGATTTCCATCGGTGGCACAAACCAGACCTGAAGCATGTACTTTTTTGCTGTAATAGACGATCTCCTCTCGTGCAGTATCATCTGTGCGAGCCATGTTTATCCCCTTTTTGTGTGTCTGGTGCGTTTGTATGGTAAATTAGTCTAATTGCATTATCAAAACAATTCTTTCGCTCGTCAACAACAATCCATATTTCCCCACACAAATCAGCATAATCGGATATAAGACCCCAAAAAAATCTGCATTGACGGAACCAGACGGGGTCGATAGATTCTCACCATGGACCTTCCCGGAGAACTGCAGGAACGTGAAAAGGAACTATCCTGCATCTACAGGGTTACAAAAGACCTCAGCCCCCAAAAAGCTCTTGAAAAAACCCTCTCCGATGTGGCCCGCGCACTTCACCAGGCCCTGGCCCACCCCGAGACAATGACCGTAGGAATCCTCCTTGATACCAGTGAATACTGGTATCCCGGTCCCGGCCCCACAGGAAAGACTCCCCCGGTTTCGCAAGAACCGGAAAACCATCAAACCACCCCGATCGTCTCCAGGAACGGAACCCTGGGGGAGATTCACATCATCGGGGGGTCAGCCCATTCCCTGCTGCCCCAGGAAGCGCGTCTGGCCGAGGCTGTGGCAGCACTTCTCGCCAATAACGCAGAACAACGCCAGGCAGAAGCTGAGCTGACAGAGGCCATGGCCGCCGAAAACCGGAAAACCGTAGCTCTGACGGAAGTTCTTGCCCAAATCGAAGAGCAGCAGCATCACTATCAAACAGATCTGCAGCAGGATCTGAACAGCCGGATCTTCCCGATTCTTTCACGGCTGGAATCATTTCTCACGGGTCCTGCCGAAAAAGCCCTCGGCGCAGCGCTCCGCAACGCCCTGTTGCAATTCGGCGCTCCCCGCACCTCCCGTCATCGGGAACTCTCGCTCCGTTTGAGTCCGCGAGAACAGGAAATAGCCGACTTGATCGCATCGGGCCTCTCGACAAAACAGATAGCTCACGCCCTGGGCATCACGGGCTCCACAATCGAGCGCCACCGTCACAACATTCGAAAAAAAGCCGGTATATCCTGCGAAAGTGTCCACCTGGCTTCGTTTCTCAGAAATACCGCCAGCACCTTTGCCCATGGCACATCAAAAAGCGACATCTCCTGGAAATAACCTTGTATATAACATGCACTGATCGTACAAGGTTATTGCTGGTTGAAGGGGTGCCGTTCCGGACCTACACTATCATCGGTTACCAGCTCATTGTCCGCGCCCAAGGGAGCCGATCGCTACGGCGATCGGCTTTTTTCCATTCTACGGACATCAAGGAGGATCCGCATGACTACAACCAAGAACATTCATCTTTCGAGTACTGAGCATCAAAAACTCACGGGAATTCTCAAATCGATGAAATCCAAGGGCAATCTCAAAGCACTCCACCTGAAGACACTCCTGGCCGAGTTATCAGATGCAGTGATTGTCCCCGAGGGTCATATTCCCGAAAATATTGTGGGCATGGGATCTACCGTTGAATACCACAACCCCCTTTCCGGGACCACCGAGAAAGCACGCCTTGTCTTTCCTGTCGAGGCTGATGCAGAAAAGCGAAACATATCGGTTCTGGCACCCCTGGGTGCCGCGCTGATCGGCGAGTCTGCAGGAACCAAAGTACAATGCCAGGCTCCCGATACCACCTGGGTTGTGGAGATTCTCTCGGTCACCCATTAAGACGCCAGCGTCGGTTCCCGGATGGCAGATATCCGGCCCGACGAGGCTCCTTCCGGGCCGGTGAACCACCCCGGCACCGGAAAGAGCCCTTTCATTCTTTACCTTATCGTTTTTATAATGTATTATGTGATTCATGAGTAGCCTCAATTCGCCCGAATCGTTTCACGAGTTCATCAGCCGCTTTGAAAGCCGCCTGGAGAAGCTCTTCTCCACCACCTATACCGGAAAAAGTGTCCTCTCCCCAGGCATGCCAGAGGGGTTTATTGAAGCAGTACTGGAAACGAATCCCCTCTCGGTCTTCGTTCCCTCTCGCTTCGGAGGGCGGGACCAGAAGGTATCAGAAACGCTGGCCATGCTGGAGACCGCATCGTACCACTCACTACCTCTTTCGCTTACCCTGGGAATAAACGGAGCTCTTTTTCTGCAGCCCCTCTCCAAATATGGTCCCCCGGAGGTTCAGCAATCGGTCTTTTCCCGCTTCATGACCCAACCTGTTTTGGGCGGGCTCATGATCACCGAACCGCTCTTCGGGTCCGAGGCGCTTCAGATGCAGACCCGCTTCCGCCGTGAAGGTGAAGGATTCCGGATTCAGGGAACAAAGCACTGGGGCGGGCTCACCGGGCAAGCTGACTTCTGGCTTCTCACAGCCCGCGGCGAGACCCCCCGGGGAGATCTGGAACGGAGTATCAGCTTTTTTGTCTGGGAACGGTCTTTCGGGGGAATCACCGTGGAAGAACGCTATAACAACCTGGGTCTGTCCATGATACCCTACGGAAGAAACCACCTCGATACGGTGGTACCCGAATCCCACCGCCTTCATTCACCGGGAAGCGGACTGGTCATGCTTCTGGATCTTCTCCACCGCAGTCGCCTGCAATTTCCCGGTATGGCACTGGGATTCCTCCACAGGCTCCTGGACGAGGCAATCCTCCATACCCGAAACCGTCAGGTAGGAGGCCGGTCGCTCATGCAGTACGATCAGGTGCAAGACAGGCTGGCAGAGATCCAGGCCTTCCATACCACCGCTGCCGCTCTGTGCGTCTATAGCTCCCAAGCGGCCTCGGTGAGCAGAGACTGCTCTTCCGACGGGATCGCCGCAAACGCCGTGAAAACCGTCGTCACCGATATGATGCAGCAGGGAGCCCAGTCATTACTGCAACTCTTCGGCGCAACAGGCTACCGCAAGGATCACATCGCCGGGCAGGCCCTGGTGGACAGCCGGCCCTTCCAGATTTTCGAAGGATCCAACGATATTCTCTACCATCAGATAACCGAGGCGATACTTAAAGCGCTGAAAAAATCGGGAGAACACCAATTGGGTCGTTTTCTGGGAACCTACCCGCTCACCGCCGCTGCTACTCCCGACCTTGGACAGGTTCTCAATTTCTCGCCATCTCCTGCAATGGATCAGAGAAAACGCGTTGCCTTGGGTCGAGCCCTGGGAAGAATCATCTGTCTCAATCAGGTCCTTGCCCTGGGTGACCGCGGCTATCGGCCGGACCTGATCGATAACGCCGTGGCGGTACTCAAAGAAGAGATCCACGTCCTTCTTGCGGTCTACACAGGAAAAACCCGAACAACCCTGGTTGAAGAATATCACGACGGGAGCAACTGGCTCGACTATCTCTAGCGCTCCCGGGATATCGTCAGGAAAGGTCCAGGTTTTTGCGGATTTCCTTGTCCAGGGCAGTCCAGGCGTCCTGGAGCTCGCACAGAGCGGTCACACAGTCGTCGTGCCGGGCCTTTCGAGCGCTGTGCTCCAGTTCCTGGGCAACGTAGCACAGAACCTGACCGCCCACATTGGCAGAGGCACCTTTGATCGTGTGGGCCTGGCGCAGGATCGTCTCGTAATCATCCCTCTCCAGAGCTTCCACCATCTTCTGGATCAATCCAGGCGTGTCTTGCAGAAAAGCTGAAGCAATCATCCTGGCCAGCTCCTGGTCAGCCATGACCCTCACAAAAAATCCTTCGTAATCAAACACGAGCAACGATGATTCGTCTGACATTATCTTTCCTTCTTCACCTGTTTTACCTGCTAACCGGTCGGAATCCATGATGAAGCTCCCCGCTGGAGCTGGAGCACCGAACTATCAAAGAGGCGGCGCATGGCGGGACAGCTCACAGAGAGAGAAATCCCGGTAAAGAGCTTCGGAGAGTCCGCATTTCATCGATGCCGAACTGAGCCCCCACGCGCTGAATCACCTCTTCCGCCAGATATCCGGCAATCTCCCCGCACTGCCCGGGATCTGCTCCAGCGACCAGACCGGCAAGAAAACCCGCTGCGTACATATCACCGGCCCCGGTTGTATCCAGAGCCTTCACAACCCGGGCGTCTATTTTCCGAATCTGCGAATCCGCTACAAAGGATCCCTCTTTTCCCACTTTCAAAGCAGCTACAGAAACCATTTGTGCAATACTTTGCACCATCTCCCGAGGATCACCCTTTCCAGCTGCGTTTCCCAGGAGGATCTCTGCTTCCCGTCGGTTTGCAAAAACAACATCGACATGATGCTCCAGAAGATTGAGGAAATCTTCACGGTACCGTTCAACTGCAAAGGGATCGGCCAGATCAAAAACCACCTTGCCCCCGGCATCCCGGGAGATCTCTATGGCCCGACGGATTGCTGCCTTCTGGGATTCTGTGTCCCACATGTAGCCGGTAAAATAGAGGTACCCTCCATCAAGGGCAGAACGTTTCAGAAGAGCTTCATCCAGATCGGCAACAGAAAAACTCTGGCACATTCCCAGATGCGTATTCATGGTGCGTTCGCCGTCGGGCGTCACCAGAATGATGCTGGATCCCGTGGGGCCGACTCCCTCAACAAGCCGTGATGTTATTCCGCAGGATGCAACCTGCTGCTGATAAATCTCGCCAAAGGAATCGTTTCCGATCTTTCCGGCGACTACAGCAGAAACACCCAGCCCCGCCAGGGCAACAAGCGTGTTTGGAGCGGATCCGCCGGGACGATACTCCGGCAGGGATCCCGTAAAATAGCGCAGAATCTCTTCCTGCCGCGATTGTGAAACCAGATGCATGATTCCCTTATCCAGACCAAGGGCCGACAGATCCTGATCGGAGGCTCGAAAGACCAGATCAATCAGGGGATTTCCAATGCCAAAGACTGAGACCATATTTCCCAGTATAGGCTAGAGTCGCTTTCCCATAAAGAGCATCCGCGGTTCTTCGGGCAAAATACCCCGGGAAACCTCCCGGGTGAAACCATTTTTCCGATAGAACCCCACGTTCCGCGCCCCTTCGCTGGTAACAAGGTGTAAACCGCAGGCCTCCGTTTCACGGCGAAGAACCTTTTCCAGCGCTGCAACCAGTCGGCCGCCAAGACCCATGCCCCGGCTCTCGGCTGCCAGGTTAATATGCAGGTGGGCTGGATACTCCTCATAGAGATCATCGAAGATGGGTATGTGATCGGCACAGTGGTATAACTCCCGGTGTTTTCGCGTATCAGCCACACCGCAAATATAGCCGTACACCTGCTCTCCCAAAAAGGCACAGATAAAGAGGTCCGGGTTTGTTTCCAGATAGTATGAAAAGTATTTGTAGATGAAGACTTGCCGTTCCGCTTCGGAAGGAAAGTTTTTCACTTCGGCGGTATCCCAAAAGATCTTCTGCGCACCCTGAGAGAGTTTTTGCCGAAGATCAGTCTGCACCGTACTCAAAGACTGAATCGCTATATCCATGGGCAGGGATTTTACCACAGATACACCCTGCTACCAAAATGATCCTGAACGGAGAAATCAAATGCACAAAAAAAACCGCCGGTTTGGGAGCAAAAGAGCTCCCCACCGGCGGCTGGAAACAAGGACCGAGGTCTCCCCCGGTCCAGCCTGCGTCAGGTCTCGTCCGACGACTCCTGGTCATCCTCTTCGCCCTCTTCATCGTCTCCGATGAAGCGGTCATCCTGAGGACCTCCTGGATTCAGATACTCCAGATACGAAGTATCCTCAGCCCCGGTCTCGACCCGCTCGGCTTTCTCGCGTTTCTTCCGCTCTTGCTTCCGTTTTTTATTCAGCTCACGGCGGCGTTTTTCCCCGCTATAGTTATTACGCGCCATTCAGCTCAGTAATCGCCATAACCGCCACGACCACCGCCGTAGCCGCCACGACCACCACCACCGCCGCCACCGTAGCCGCCACCACCGCCGCCGCCACGGCGACCCTCAGTGCGGGGCTGAGCTTCGTTTACGCGCAGGGGCCGACCGTCCAGGTCTGAGCCGTTCAACTGCTCGATGGCAGAATCGGCAGCGCTATCATCTTCCATCTCTACAAATCCGAAACCGCGGCTCCGACCGGTATCACGGTCCATCACGATTCGTGCGTCGGTCACAGTGCCAAAGTTGGCGAATGCGGCTCGCAACCCTTCTTCTTCGGTGCGGAAACTCAGGTTGCCTACATACAATGTCTTGGACATTTGGATCCTTCCTCCTGGGAGAACAGTAACTGAATCCGGTTGATTCTCACGACGAACTGCGTCTGAGGCACGCCGGGGACTACTATCCACCCCTTCAATAAAATAATCGGTCCGTCGTGATCAGTCGGTAGGGGAGTTTATCTGAAACAAGGCAGGTCAACGTATCCATCCGATCCATCCTACAGCCGGTACCAACTGCATTGTGGTTCCTTTTCAATAGTTTGGCAAGCGTTTTTTTCATAAATCGCAATTTTCCTGGCTTTTTTCTTGCAGGGCCATTTTCAGGTGTCCTCTCCAAGGAGAGTGCGGCCCCGCAAACTCCGGGCCAGAGTCAGGCGATCGGCGTATTCCAGGTCTGCCCCCACAGGAAGCCCCAGGGCCAGCCGTGTCACGGACACCTTTGTGAGCTCTCTCAACTGCTGTGCCACGTACAAAGCGGTCGTGTCGCCCTCCACGGTGGGGTTGGTGGCAATGATCACCTCCCGAACCTTCTCGTCCCGAGCCCTTCGAAGAAGAGCTCCTATGGTCAGATCACCGGGGCCAACTCCCTCAATGGGGGCAATCACCCCCCCCAAAACATGGTAGACCCCCTGGAACTCACGACTTGCCTCCATGACCGCCACATCCTGGGGATGCTCCACCACGCATATTGTGGTATGGTCGCGTCCGCGATCGCTGCAGAGGGGACAGGGATCGTCCTCGGTGAACGATCCACACCGGGAGCAGGGGCGTATTGCCTCGTGAAGGCCCTGCAGAAGTATTCCCAGACGCTGGGCGTCCACAGCGTCTCCAGAAAGCAGATGGTACGCAAGGCGGGTGGCGCTCTTCTTTCCCAACCCGGGAAGGCGGGAAATCTCCTGAATCAAGCGCTCCAGGCTATTCATGGTTTCCCTACGATCCGCCGCCAAACATATCGGGAGAAAAGGGCAGTCCCCCCGCCATATCAGAAAATCCCTCCCGAAGGCGTTCCTTCACCGCTGCTACGGCATCATTGTGTGCAGCCCGGATCAGATCCTGAAGTAACGAGAGATCTTCTGGATCCACCGCCTCGGGAGATATCTCCACGTGCTGGATCTGAAACTCACCGTTCAGGGAAATTTTCACCATGTCACCGCCAGCCGTACCTGTGGCGGTAATGCTTCGCATTCTCGTCTGGGCTTCCAGCATTTTTTCCTGCAACTGGCCCATATTTTTGAACATGTCCATCGGGTTCATTCCTGTTCCTCCAGCAGTTCTCCACGGAAAACCCGTCGCACCATATCCAGATGCTGATTGACTGGTTCCGAGGTCTCATTTTCTGATTCCATCCCCTGCACAACAATCACAAGCTGTAAGAGAGCATCACCCAGAACAGCCCGGGCAGCCTCCTGAATCTCCGTGCGATCCTGCTCCAGCGTGTGAGCCCCAAAATTATCACTGAATCCCAAAACAAGCTTTCCCTCGCTGCGACTCCAGGAGCGCGCACTCATCAGGAGCGCCGCAAGACTGATTCGCTTTGCCCGGAACCGTGCGATAATGGCCTCGGTCTCCTCTTCGGATATTCCCTGCCGTTCCACGGGAAGGTCCCGGGAGTCCTGGTCCTGATCTTGGGGAAGAGAATCGATTTCTTCTTCCGGAGCCGTTTCTTCGGAAATCTCCGGTTTTCCCGAGGCATCCTGCCTTGATTCTGCTCTGGGTGTGGTTTCCTCTTTGGGAGCATCCTCTCCGGGAGGGGGAGAACTCTCCTCCGGAGGAGAGGCTGTCTCGGCCGAAACCTGGGCATCGCTAGGCTTCGAATTGTCCGTGCGGAGATGGTGGGCCGCGGAATGAATCAGCTCGTGTTGCAGGGCCTCAATCCGGTCAACCAGTTCCTGGGGGGTGGTATAGGCGCGGAGATGGGAAATCCTGCTCACAGCAAGCTCCAGATCAAAGCGCTGGTTCACGGAATAGCGCACGTCCCGATACAACTGCAGGACGATCTCGTTGGCCTGTTCCAGCTGCTCCCGGGAGAGTCCCTGGCGTACCTCCTGGGGAACCCGGTCCAGACTGATACCAAGAATGCCCTCCCGGACAATTCCGTTTTTGATCAGCAAGAGCGTTCTCAGGTAATCGGCCAAGTCCAGAATGAACCGCTCCACCGAGACACCAGCGAGAAGGGCCTCCTCCACTATTTCAAGAGCACCCTGGCCGTCACCGTTCACGACAGTCTGGAAGAGAGCATTCAGCCGCTCCATCCCCAGCAATCCCAGTTTCTGGTGTATCAGATCCAGTGTCACCTCGTCGCCAGAAAAGGCAAGAACTTGATCAAAAAGCGTGTAGGCGTCACGAAGGCTTCCCGTGGCCTGGCGTGCAATCCAGCCCAGAGCGTCTTCCTCCACCTGGACGCCCAGCTCGCGAGCCGTCGCGGCCAGACAATCGCGAATCTCCTCCAGGGGAATGAGACGGAAGTTGAACTGCTGGCACCGACTTCGTATCGTGGCAGGAACCTTGTGAATTTCCGTGGTCGCAAAGATAAAAATTATATAGGGAGGGGGTTCTTCTATAGTCTTCAACAGAGCATTGAAAGCGCTGTTGGAGAGCATATGAACCTCATCGATAATATAAATCTTGTACCGGGAGCTGTTGGGAGCAAAAAGGACTTCGTCCTTGATCTGCCGCACATCGTTTACGCTGGTATTGGAAGCGCCGTCGATCTCGATCACATCCAGGGAGTTTCCCCGGGCGATCTCTTCGCTCCCCTCCCAGCCATCGCACCCCTCCGCGCCCGGACCTTCAGGACAGTTCAGGGCTTTGGCAAGAATTCTGGCTGCGCTGGTCTTTCCCACACCTCTCGGCCCCGCAAAGAGGTAGGCCGGAGCAATTCGGCCCGAAGCAAGACTGTTTTTTAAGGTTGCCACCACAAAGTCCTGGCCGATCAGCTGATCAAACCCTCGGGGGCGGCGACGCGTTGCGGTTACTTCATAGCTCATGATCGGTTATCCCCTGGCGGTAAAAAAAACCCCTCCAGCTCCACCCAAGCGGTCTGCGGCACCGCCGTTTGTCACTTACCGCTGCTTCCTTCCGGACCTGACGGGGTTGGGTGAAAACGACGTGCACAGGGCCCGGGCTTCATCACTGAAGGGGCAAAAACGGAGAGGGAGGGATTCGAACCCTCGGTACCCGGTTAGGGTACAAACGCTTTCCAAGCGTTCACCTTCGGCCACTCGGTCACCTCTCCAACAGGATCGTGGGCGGGCTCCGGAATGCGGGACCGCTACCGGAGAGTGAGGGATTCGAACCCTCGGTACAGCAGAACTGTACAACGGATTTCGAGTCCGCCCGATTCAACCACTCTCGCAACTCTCCTGCGATAACGCAGGGCGAATACTACCCCGAACTGTCCAGGATAATCAAGAGGCCCGGCCACTCGGACAGGATCAGACAGGACTCAACCGATAATTTCAGGATCTGCCCCGAGGGGCCCCCCCAAAAAAAAGCGGGGACCACCTCTTCTGAGGCGATCCCCGCTGATCGCGTGCCCAAGTGGACTCGAACCACCGGCCTTTAGATCCGCAATCTAACGCTCTATCCAACTGAGCTATGGGCACAAAAAGAAACGCCGTAGCGCATCTGTTATATCAAATCACGGAGGGGGAGGGATTCGAACCCTCGGTACCCGGATAGAGCACAACTCCTTAGCAGGGAGCCCGATTCAACCACTCTCGCACCCCTCCAAATTAACCTGTGTGTTTTTCCGGGAAGGCTGCTGAGCCCCCGCAAAAACTGTCTGAGACCGGAGAGAGTGGGATTCGAACCCACGGTACCCGCGAGGGCACAACGGTTTTCAAGACCGCCTCCTTAAACCACTCGGACACCTCTCCAGCAAGATCCCTACTATACAAATCATGGGATCCCTTGTCAAGAAAGGAAGAGGCCCTTCTGGGCCTTTCTCTCTTCCCGATTGTGTCCGGGCTCAGTTATTTCTCAGCTATCAAGATCTCCCCGGAGCTGCCGCTCAAGAAAGGCTGTGTAGACCTCCCAGGAATGATAGCCGTAGTTCCCGGCCATCACAAAAAGAGCAGGTAACCCCTTCCGACGGCACCACCGGTACAGGAGGGTGTCCCGCTCCAGCATCTGGGCAGCAGAGAGCCGGAGCAATTCCGCCGAAGGAAGCTGGTCTCTATCATAGGGATCTGCTCCGGCCAGGACCAGCACAAAATCGGGAAGCCCAAAGCGCTCTTCCATCGTTTCCAGGGCCCCGGCAAGGCGCGGTACATAAAAGGACTCCTCACCCTCTTCCAGGGGAAGATCAAGATCGCTGGGAACCCAGGAGGGATTCTTGCTTCCATCGGCCAACACTTCTGGCTGGTCCAGGGGCCACCCCCGCGCCATATGAACACTCAGGGTGCGGATCGTCTCGTCCCCCTCGGTAAGAGCGGCAGTACCATCTCCCTTATGAGCATCCACATCAAGAACCCAGGCAGACCTGATCTGCCCGGAAGCTTGCAGAACCCTCAGAGCGACGACCACATCGTTCACGGGACAAAAGCCGCTTCCCCGGGAGGAGAGGGCGTGGTGCATCCCTCCCCCGCAGTAAAACCAGAACCGCTCCGGCCCGGCTACGGCGTATCGGGCAGCCTGAAGGGTACCTCGGGCAGCACGAAGACACTGATCGCGAAGATCCCGCAAGGGCCGATCTGCCCCAACCGGATCATACCGGTGAAAGGAACCGTCGGGAAGAATCAGCTCAAAAGTCCGTTCCATCTCCCGGTCGCACCGTTCGTCATCTGCCAGGAGCCGATCCAGATAAGCCTCATCATGAACCAGACGCAGATCTTCCCTGGAAAGCGGAAGAAGGGGCTCTTTTCGAAGCCATTGGCCGCTGCTTCGGGCCAGATCCTCCTGAGCCAGAAGCGCCCTCAGGGTTCTCTCGGCATTGGAACCGGTAATGGGAACATCAATGCCAAAGGAGCTGACAGGATCCACAGAGTCTGTGCCGCAGAGAATCATCCCGGGAGGGCTCCTTCCCCGAGGATAATCTCGGCTATTCGTTCCAGATCATCCATGGAGAGATAGGATATTTCTATTTTTCCACGCTGTTCCGAACCCGCCAGAAGAACCCGCGTACCCAGGGTTTGAATAAGCTTTTCCTCGAGCTGGCTCATCTCCACCGATTTCCTTCCCCCCCTCGACGGGAGCGAACTCTGTACGGCTCCCTGCGAGAACGAAGTCTTCTGAAGATCCCCCGGCGATGTCCCGGAAGGAGCCCCTTCTGATCCTTGAAGCGTGACCGCTCCCCCGACAATTTCCCGGTGCGCTTCCTTCACAGGCAAGCCACGGTTCAGAAGCCCCACAAAGCGCTCCAGATTGCGAACCGAGAAGCCCTCGTCAAGGGCGTGGCGGGCAACCTCGTCCATCGTCGCGGAAGCATCATCGGAAAGGCTCAGCAGTGTCCGGGCGTGTCCCGCCGAGAGGTCTCCCGCTGAAACCTTCTCCTGAACGGCGGAAGGCAACTTGAGCAGGCGCAAGCTGTTGGCGATGGCAGGCCGGCTTTTTCCCAACCGCCGGGCCAGCACATCCTGACTGATCCCCGTCCGTTCCATAAGGTCAGCGTAGGCCTGGGCCTCTTCCAGAGGAGAAAGGTCTTGCCGCTGAATATTTTCTATTAGCGCTATTTCAAGCTTTTCTTCTAAACTAAATACCCCAGGCAGAAGAGGAATCGTCGCGAGGCCCGCCAGGCGAGCAGCCCGCCATCGACGCTCTCCAGCAATAATGAGGTAATCACCGTCTTCCCGCTGTTCCGCCAGGATAGGCTGAATAACACCTCGTTCCTGAATGGATTGGGCAAGTTCCTGCAGAGCTTCCTGCCGAAAAGTCTTTCTGGGCTGATCGGGGTTTGGATGTATCCTGTCCAGAGGAACGGTTATCACCGAGGTGGAATCCAGCGGCTCCTGGGGCAGATCATTGTTCTGCAGGAGCGCCTCTATCCCCTTACCGAGTCTTCGCTGCGTTGACACGTTGTTCAACCTCCTCGGCGAGCTTCTGGTAGCTCCGGGCTCCCACGCACGACGGATCGTAGAGATTAACGGGAATTCCGTGGGATGGGGCCTCGGAAAGGCGAATATTTCGTGGAATAATCGTGCGGAACACCCGCTTTCCAAAATAGCCTATCACCTCTTGCACCACATCGTTGGCAAGACGTGTCCGGGAATCGTACATGGTAAAAAGAATTCCGAAGAGTTCCAGGTCCTGGTTAAAGCCGCTCTGAACCCGTTTGATATTCTGAAGAAGCTGCGTGAGCCCCTCCAGGGCAAAATACTCACACTGCAGGGGAATGATCACGTCCCGGGCTGCCACGAGAGCGTTTAATGTGAGAAGACCCAGACTGGGAGGACTGTCGACAAAAATGTAATCGTACTCCTGGCGCAACGGCTCCAGAGCGTCGCGCAGGAAAAACTCCCGCTTTTCCTGATTTACCAGCTCCACGCTCGCCCCTGTGAGCTCCCCCCCGCCGGCAATGATCGACAGGCCAGCCTGGGGTGTCTCCTGGACAGCCTCAGCCGAGGAAGAAGAACCACTGATCACCTGATATATTCCAGGACGCGATCTGTCAGCACCGACGCTGCTGGAAAGATTACCCTGTGAATCAAAATCAACCAGGAGGACCCTCTTCCCCATTCCAGCAATCGCAGCCCCAAGGTTAACGGCAGTAGTGGTTTTTCCAACACCGCCTTTCTGGTTTGCAAAGGTGATAACTGTTCCCATGATGTTAGGCCCCAGTATACCCTATTTTCACCCGGACTGTCATTGCATATCCATCCATTTTCTTTTTTCGTTCCCTCTTGTAAAAAAATAGACCCTTTCTGCCGATAGTCTAAAGATATCAGGCGCTGGTAAACGGGAAAATTTGCGTATCCCAATTTTTTTAAATAGAGTTAGGACGATGGCAAATAAGGTGATAATTGACAGCACTACGTTGCGAAGGTTTCCAAAGGTTGAGTTGCATCGGCATTTAGAGGGAACTTTTGCGTTACCCACGCTGCATCGCATCGCACTCAAAAACGGGCTCCCCTACGAAAAAGATTTTTCCCGATTTCAGAAAGAGGTCCAGTTTCCTCGCGATGCCGAGCCTGACTTTCTCCTTTTTCTCTCAAAATTCAAAAATGACTGGTATCGGTCTCACCAGGACATACGCGATATCGTTCGGGATTCTGTTCTCGCTTTTGCTGAAGACGGGCTCTTTTTTATCGAGCTTCGCTTTTCCCCCGAGCACTTTGCTTTTCACAACAATTTCGACCGCCTTGAGGTAACAAGGATCATTGTGGATGCGGCAAATCAGGCAGCCGCGGAGACGGGCGTTCTGATTCGCTACCTTATTACCTTTAACCGGGCAAAACAGAATCAATACGAGATGATCTCTCTCTACCAGGACCTCAGAGGTTTGCAGATTCCCGAAATCGTGGGCATCGATCTGGCCGGCGATGAGATAAACTTCCCGCCACAGCAATTTACCGAGTTCTTTCAGACTGTCCGCAACGATGGCGTCTACGGAACAACAATCCATGCCGGAGAAGTATCACCGGCACAACAGGTCTGGGACTCGATTCATCTTCTCCACGCAACACGTATCGGCCACGGCACCTCCACCATTGACGACCCCCTCCTGCAGAAACGCCTGATCGAAGAAGGGGTGGTTCTGGAGCAGTGCATCACCTCAAACTACCAGACCGGTTCCTGGGTCGACGAGAAACATCATCCCCTGGGACGGCTCTTTCGGGCAGGGGTTCCTGTTACCATCAATTCTGATGACCCCACAATACAGGATACCGATCTCACCGATGATTATGTGAAGGCCTGCACCTATTTTGATCTTACCGTGGATGACCTGGTTACCCTCAACATGAATGCCCTGGAAGGAGCCTTTCTTCCCGACACAGAGAAGAGCGAGCTAAAACAGCGGTATCTCCAGGCGGTTGCTGCCTTTCGGCAGGCACACAACCTCTAGGTTTTTCCAATCGAAATTGTTCCACGTGAAACATCGCGAAGTTCCTCGCCAAGAGCATCCAGGTGCTCCTGGTCCACCGCAAAAAGAAGGCTCACGGTCTCGGAAAACGCTTCATCCCGGATTTCTGCGCCAAATCGCTCCAGGGTGCTTCTCACAGGGTTATGCATATCGTAGGAGCAGGTAATGTTTTTTAGCGAAAGCTCCCGGAGCGGCTGGCGTTCCACCAGGGCCAGGCCCTGGCGCAGGGCATCTCCGTAGGCCCGAACCAGCCCGCCCGTACCCAGCTTTATTCCCCCGTAGTAACGAACCACCGTGGCAAGAACGTTTGTGAGGCCGCTTCCCTTGAGAATTTCCAGGACCGGACGACCCGCCGTTCCCTTGGGTTCACCATCATCGCTCATTCCCCATTGCTGACTCCGTGCGGGCCCCACAACAAAGGCATACACCACATGCGTTGCCCCAGGATGCTCAACACGGCGAAACCGTATCCGATCCTCCGCCTGGGAACGATCGGACACAATTTCAAGATCGGTAATAAAACGGGATCGCCGGATTTCAGTCTCCGTTCGAACCGGTGAAACCGGAATGTCCATAGGCCCTTCCCGGAAAGAAGCTACTCCTTCACCTCATCGGTTGTCCCGGAATCGTCAGCGGAAGTCTCATCAACCCGCTGGAGAACCCTTTGGGGCTGTTCCGTCGCCTCTTCAGCATCGGCGTCAGCATCGATTGTGGCTACACCCACCACATAATCGGGGGGCTCCACATTCATCACACTCACACCTCGGGCGGTGCGTCCCTGAAGGGAGACATCTTCGGCCCGAAGCCGTACCGTAAGACCCTGGGAAGAGACCGCGATGAACTCGTTTCCCTCCGAAACAGGAAGGACTGCAACAACCTCGCCCGTTCCCGCAGCGTCTTCGGTTCCAGGAACAACGGTGAAGGCCTTCATTCCCTGACCCCCACGACCATGGAGGGTAAAGTCGGAACAGGGGGTTCTCTTTCCAGCCCCGTATTCCGTAAGGAGAAGAACCTGGCCATCGTCGGGGGCAGCACAGGCACCTGCAATCTCATCCTGGGGAAGAAGTTTCAACCCGCGAACGCCACCGGTATTACGCCCCATTGGTCTGACATCGGTCTCGCTCAAGCGAAGTCCCCGGCCCTGACGACTCACCAGAAGGATCGTATCGTCCCCCATGGTAATCAGAACGCTCACCAGGCGATTTCCCTCATCGAGCTTCACCGCCCGGATACCTCGCCGACGGGCGTTGATAAAAGCGTTTGCCTTTATTTTGACCACCTGGCCCCGGGCTGTGGCAAAAAAGAGATGAATAGCAGGGTCGAAATCCCGCAAGGGAAGCACCGAGGCGATATCTTCATCGGCAGATATCTCAAGGAGTCCCTTTACGTGCGTTCCTTTTGCATGGCGTGATGCCTCGGGTATCTCATGGACCTTCAGGTAATAGGCTTTCCCGATACTTGTAAAGAACAGGACGTGATCGTGGGTGGATCCCAGAAAAACGTGCTCGATAAAATCATCTTCCCGAAGATTGCTTGAGGAGTTGAGCCCCCGGCCCCCCCTGCCCTGGGTCTTATACAAACTGTAGGGAAGGCGCTTAATAAAACCGCGATGGCTCAAAAGAACTACCATCGTTTCCTTTTGGATCAAATCCTCGATATCGATTGCCTCGATCTCATGAGGTTCAATCCGTGTGCGCCGTTCGTCACCGAACTTCTCTGCAATTTCGTAGGTTTCCCGTTTGATAAGCTCCCGAATTTTGAGCTCGCTCCCCAGTAATTCCCGGAGATCACGAATTATTGCCCGCACTTCCTCAAGCTCATCGATAATCTTTTTTGTCTCAAGGCTCGTAAGCTTTTGCAACCGCATGTCGAGGATCGCCTGGGCCTGTTTTTCCGAGAGCTCGAAGGTGCTCATCAGAGCTCCTCGGGCCGTTTCCACATCGGCAGCTTCCCGGATGATGCGTATTACCTCGTCGATATTGTCCAGAGCGATCTTGAGGCCAAGCAGGATGTGTTCCCGCTCTTCAGCCTTGCGAAGATCGAACTTCGTGCGCCGCACCACCACCTCGTGACGGTGAGCAATAAAATGGCGCACCATGTCCCGCAACGTAAGAACCTGCGGCCGACCATTCACAAGGGCCAGAGAGTTCACGTTGAAGTTAACCTGCATCTGGGTATGGGTAAAGAGCTGGTTCAGGATCACCTTTACGTTGGAATCCCGCTTCAGCTCTATCACGATTCTCATGCCGTTCCGGTCCGACTCATCCCGCAGATCGGCGATCCCGTCTATTTTCCGGTCTCTCACAAGATCGGCGATGCGAGTAATCAGATTTGCCTTGTTTACCATGTAGGGAATTTCGTTCACCACGATCACATCGCGGCCCCGCTTGTTTTCCTCTATGGTAAAACAGGAGCGGACAACAACCCTTCCCTTGCCGGTCAAGTAGGCTGAACGAATCCCCCGGTAGCCATAAATTGTGCCTCCCGTAGGAAAATCGGGGCCTTTTATATGATCACAGAGAGCTTCACCGGAGATATCGGGATCGTCCAGCATTGCTCCCACGGCGTTGGCAATCTCCCGCAAATTGTGCGGCGGAATGTTCGTAGCCATACCCACAGCGATTCCTGACGCCCCGTTTGCCAGGAGAAAAGGAAACGCTCCGGGCAATACCAGGGGTTCCTCATCGGAATCATCGTAATTTGGTCCAAAATCTACTGTTTCTTTATTGATGTCGCGAAGAATTTCTTCAGCGACTTTATGCAGCTTTGCCTCGGTATACCTCATCGCTGCAGGAGGGTCGCCATCGACAGACCCGAAGTTTCCCTGGCCGTTCACCACGGGGTAACGAAGCGAAAAGGTCTGGGCAAGCCGCACCAATGCGTCGTAGACACTTTGATCACCGTGGGGATGGAACTTTCCCAGTACATCTCCCACAATGCGCGCAGCTTTTTTGAAGGGCCGGTCCGATCGGAGCCCCATGGAGTGCATGCCGTAGAGAATCCGGCGGTGTACCGGTTTCAATCCGTCCCGCACATCCGGCAAGGCCCGGCTCACAATAACGGACATGGCATAATTGAGATACGACTCTTTTACTTCATCCTCAATAGCAACGGGTATAATCCGCGCAGCCGCCTGTTTATCAGACACCCTGTACTCCTGTTTTATACATCAAGGTTGCTCACGTAGAGTGCGTTTTCTTCGATAAACTCTCTCCGTGGTGCAACGTGTTCGCCCATAAGCGTGGTAAAGACCGAATCAGCCTCCACAGCATCCTCCAGACGAACCTGCATGATACTCCGCGTCTCGGGATTCATCGTGGTATCCCACAACTGATCAGGATTCATCTCACCCAGACCCTTATACCGCTGAATTCCGATTTTCCCTTCCTCAACGCTCTTTCGCTGCGTTATATCTCCCACAATCCGTTCACGCTCGGCCTCGTTATAAGCATAGGCTATCTCTTTTCCGTAGCTTATTTTGTACAAGGGAGGCATCGCGATATAAACATAGCCGGCCTCAATCAACTGTGGCATATACCGGAAAAAGAAGGTAAGCAAAAGCGTTCTGATGTGTGATCCGTCCACATCGGCGTCAGCCATGATGAACACTTTATGGTACCGCACTTTCGTTACATCAAACTCGTTCCCTACTCCGGCCCCGAGAGAAGCAATAATTGGCTGAAGTTTTTCGTTGGAGAGAACCTTGTCGATTCTGGTTTTCTCAACGTTCAGCATCTTTCCCCACAGCGGAAGAATCGCCTGGAACTCACGATCCCTTCCCTGCTTTGCGCTTCCACCTGCCGAATCTCCCTCAACAATATACACTTCAGCGTGTTCGGGATTTCGCTCGCTGCAGTCGGCAAGTTTTCCGGGAAGACCGGAGCTCTCCAGAAAGCTCTTGCGCCGGGTCATATCCCTGGCTCGTCGCGCAGCCTGGCGAGCCCTGGCAGCAAGAACACTCTTTTCCAGAATTGCCTCGACGATTTTCGGGTTTTCATCGAAATAGGCCGTCAGATTTTCATTGACCAGACTCTCTACGATTCCCCGAACTTCGCTGTTACCCAATTTTGCCTTGGTCTGCCCCTCAAATTGAGGGTTCATTACCTTTACGGAGATAACCGCTGTGAGACCTTCCCTGACATCATCTCCACTGAAGCTCTCGTCCATTTTTTTTGCAAACTTTGAACGCTTCAGGTAATCATTGAAGGTCCGTGTCAGGGCACCTCGAAACCCTGTAACGTGGGTTCCTCCCTCACGGGTGTTAATGTTATTTACAAAGGCAAAGAGAATTTCATTGAAGCCATCGTTGTATTCCATGGAAATCTCGACTTCCACGTCATCCCGGGAGGCTTCGAACCAGATCGGCTCAGACTGGATAGCAGTCTTGTTCTTGTTCAGGTACTGGACAAATTCCTTCAGGCCCCCGTCAAACTTGAAATCATGACTCTTGATCTGGGGAAGTCGTCTGTCCTCAATGGTTATACGAACTCCTTTATTCAAAAAAGCAAGTTCGCGCAACCGGTGTGATAGTACATCGAAACTGAACGTTACAGTTTCAAAAATCTCCTCGTCGGGCCTGAAGGTAACCTTTGTACCTGTCAGCCGGGTTTCTCCGATGGGTTCGACCGCTTTTCCAGCTACACCACGCTCGTACCGTTGATGCCAGATGCGGTTATCCCGGTAAACCTCTACCTCAAGCCACTCCGAAAGGGCATTTACCACGGAGACACCAACCCCGTGAAGACCTCCCGAGACTTTGTAGGTGTCCTTGTCAAACTTTCCTCCCGCATGGAGGCGGGTCATGACAATTTCGAGGGCACTGACGTTTTCCCCTGCGTGATGATCGACAGGTATACCCCGTCCGTCATCCACCACAGTGATAACGTTATTTTTTTCTATGACCACTGCTATCGTGCCACAGTGGCCAGCCAGAGCCTCGTCGATACTGTTATCGACAACCTCGTATACCAGGTGATGCAGTCCGTCTGATCCGGTACTACCGATATACATTCCAGGCCGTTTACGGACTGGATCCAGACCCGTCAGGATCTGAATGTTTTCTGCAGAATAGTTTCCAGGCATGTTTTTCCTTCGCGAAGTTCGGCCATTATACGTACTTATGGAGTAAACGTAAACCACCGAAAATTATCCACATTAAATACACAGCTAAGTGGAAAAGATGTGGATAATTTGTGGATCTGATTGTGGAAAAAGAGAGCTCTTTTTCAGAATACCCTCAAATAATGATGGATAGGGGCAAAAACCAGGAAAATCCGGGCCGAACCCACTGGAAACGATCTCTCCCTGTGGTATTATGGGCCTCCCCATTGGGGATAAATAGTGTACCAATATGTGGATAATATGTGGATAATTTGAGGTTAGCATGAGCGAATGGCAAGGTAACAGAGTATTCTGGGACGAAGCACTGAAAATAATACAGCAACAAGTTTCGGAGCAGGAACACGTAATGTGGTTCCAGCAAATCGAATATACCGAATCTGATGAAGATTCTATCACCGTCACTGTTCCTTCATCATTTTATCGGGATCAGGTAAAACAGAGGTACCTTGATCTGATCCTGAAGACCCTGAGACAGCTTTCAGGCCGATCCTTTCAAATTCATTTCAGTATTGCAAAAACTGAAATGGTTCAGGAAAAAACCTATCAGGAAACACGGGACGATACCCAAAAAAGAAACGACCAGTCCCCATCGGAAGAAAAAAAACAAAACCCTGGAAATTCCTTACCTGCCCCGGGGCTGAACGAAGAATATACCTTTACAAACTTTGTGGTGGGTGATAATAACCGCTTTGCTGCAAACGCAGCGATCGCAATTTCAAAAAACCCCGGAACAACCTACAACCCCTGCCTCATTTACGGAGGAGTGGGATTAGGAAAAACTCATCTCCTGCAATCGATCGGAAATTCCGTATGGCAAGAGAAAGACAATGCAAAAATTGTCTATGTAACAGCCGAAGATTTCACAAATGAGTTCATACGATCAATCCAGGAAAATAAAACTCACCTCTTTAAAAACAAATACCGAAAAGCTGACGTTCTACTCATTGACGACATTCACTTTCTTCAAAAGAAGCACGAAACCCAGGAAGAACTTTTCCATACCTTCAATGCTCTTTTTGATGCAAAAAAACAAATGATTTTTACCTCTGACCGGCCTGTAAGTGAAATCAAGGATATTACGGAACGACTCCAGAACCGCTTTACCCGAGGACTAACCGTTGATCTTCAGCCACCTCAAATGGAAACAGCCGTGGCTATTCTCAAAAAGAAAGCCGAGAAACAAGGTGTTTACGTTGCTAACGATGTAATCAACCTGATCTGTCAGAAAATAACCACCAACGTTCGTGATCTGGAAGCTGCTCTTACGCGGATCATTGCCTACGCGGAACTGGTGAACAAGGAAGTTTCCCTGGAAGTAGCTCAAAGACAACTGAAAGACTTTTTCTCGAGCCCCACCCAGAATAATATTACCGTAGATGTCATCCAGCGGGTTGTGGCCGATTACTTTAACCTTTCTGCCAACGAACTGAAGGGAAAGAAACGAACCCGACAAGTGGCATTTCCGCGTCAAATGGCAATGTATATCACCCGGGAAATAACTGAAGCATCCATGACCGATGTGGGTCTTGAGTTTGGAGGGCGAGATCACACCACGGTCATGCACGCCTGTCAGCGAATAAGCAGTCGAATGCGCACCGATCCCACCATAGAAGACATTATCCAGACCCTTATCCGAAAGATAAAAGAGGAGGGCAGCCGAGCCTGATAACCGGGGTGTATCCTCGGGATAACCGGGGGAAAACCTCACGGACTGTGGATAAGGGGATAACACCGGGATAACCATGACCGGGTTATCCCCCCGCTAAGGATATACAGCATATGAGATTGAGTGGGTTTTCCACAAATCCACCGTCTCTGCTATTACTACTACTGATATACATATATAATCCCTATGGGGAAAGGAGTTCTGGAAAGTGAAGTTCACCGTAGAAAAAGACCTCATTCTTCGTGAGGTACAGATCGCACAGGAGATTATTGCCTCCCGTTCAAACATGTCTATTCTCTCGAATGTTTTGCTTCATGCAGCCGATGGAGAGCTCATCGTTCGGGCAACTGATCTCAAGGTAAGTTTCGAAACGAGAATTCCTGTAATTGTCACCGAACCGGGAATCACCACCGTCTTCTGCGACAAACTCCAGGGCATTTTGCGTTCTCTTCCCGAAGGAGAAATCGAGTTTGAGCAGGGATCAGCAACAACAGGGGAGAATTTCGTAATTCGCCCGAAGTTCAAGGAAATTGATTTTCGTCTTCGCAGTATTCCTGCCGACAAGTTTCCCGAACTTCAGACGCACATCGATTCGGGGTACTTCGATTTTCCCCAGGCTGATTTTGCCGAGATGGTTACACAAACTGCTTTTGCTGTTTCTGACGACGAGACTCGATTTTTCATGAACGGGGTATATCTGGAGACTGATGATGACAAACTGATCATGGTTGCAACCGATGGTCGCCGATTGTCTCTGATATCTCACGAAATACCTGAAGGGCTCGAATCGTTTGAGGGAGTAATCATTCCACCAAAGGTACTTAATCTTGTTCGGCGTCTTTCAACGGGAGAGGGAATGCTTCAGATGGCAATTGCTGACAAGCACATTTTCTTTGCCTTTGAAAATCATTACATCTCTTCATCCCTTATCGAGGGACAGTTTCCAAATTACCGTCGGGTAATTCCCGAAACGCAGCATTACAGTGTTCAACTGGAAAAAGCAGTTTTTTCCGAGGCCTTAAAGCGGGTTGCTCTGATGGTAGAAAAATCCCGAAGGATTTACCTTGATATCTCATCGGGGCAAATTCAGATTCGGAGCGAAGAAAGTGAAGTAGGTGTAGCACGGGAAAGTGTATCTGTCGAATTTGAAGGTCCCGATACAACAATTGCCCTGAATTATATGTATTTGGTGGATCCTCTTCGTGTAATCAATACTGATACAATTTCTCTCCATTTTACTGAGCCGAACAAGGCCCTTACAATTTATTCGGAACCTCTTGACCGGTATTATCACATTGTGATGCCCATGCAGCTTCAGTAACGGAATACGGTCGATTGTGGGATTTGATTGGGTTCGATTATTCAATTTCCGGAACTTGGGAGATGGAAAAATCGATATTGCTGCTCCCCAGGTTTTTTTGATAGGGGAAAACGGCCAGGGAAAAAGCAACTTTCTTGAGTCTCTTTACTATTTGAGTTATGGGGGGAGTTTTCGCACGCGCCATGACCAGGAGGTATGCCGTCACGGGGAAGATCAAATGGCCCTGGACGGTTTTTTTACCTCCCGGGAAGATCGATTTCGTATGGAAGTCCGCTACGAAGAATCCCGGAAAACCCTTCATCGGGACGGAAAAACCATACAGGACAGAAAAGACATGGTTTCTCTTATTCCAACGGTTGTCTTTCGTCACGGTGATATGGACTTTGTCAGTGGATCTCCGGAAAAACAGCGGTGGTTTGTTGATCAGACCCTGAGCATGAATTATCCCCTCTATATCGATGATCTTCGAAGATATCGAAAAATTCTCAAAAACAGGAATCAACTCCTGAAAAGTCATGATTACGAGATGATTTCTGTTTATGATTACCACCTGGCTGAAGCAGGACTTTCTCTTCAACGACGGAGGGAAGACGTTTTACGATCATTTAATCATGTTTTTTCCCAAGAGTTCCGCTATATTGCAGGTCTTTCGGAAGATCTTACCATAGAGTATCAGGCTAGCTGGAAGGGTTGTAAAACCATCGAGGATGTTCTTGAAATTCTTGCAAAGAATCATGCCCGCGAGAGAGTTCTTCGAACAACAACGAGTGGGCCACATAGGGATAAATTTTTTTTTCGCTATGGCGACCGTGATTTTCTGTCCCTCGCTTCAACGGGGCAAGTTCGTCTGGTTTCACTCATTCTGCGTGTTGCCCAGGCCAGATTTTTTTTGAAAGAAACGGGACGCCTTCCGCTTTTACTCCTGGACGATGTTCTTCTGGAGCTGGATGGGCTTCGCCGGGACAGGTTTATTTCGAGGCTTCCCCCGGCAGAGCAGCGACTCTTTACATTCCTTCCGGGAAATATTTTTCGGGACTATCGTACCGAGGAGACAATGGTATATACTATTTCGGATGGAAGGTTTCAACGAGAGTAGCGCCCGCGATCTGATCGTTCGGCTAGTGGATTCCCTGGGCGCGAAAGATGAAAATGGCATTGTTCCCTTCGTTGTGGCCTGGCCCAGGATTGTTGGGACCGATTTTGCGGCTCATTCCCGTGTTCTCGATGTAAAAAACGGTTCTGTTCGTGTCGGAGTTGATCATCCGGGGTGGCTTCAGCGAATGCACCTGGAACAACGAAAGATCGTGGCATCGATTCAACGAACCTTTCCTGACCTGGGGGTTCGAAATCTTCATCTCATGGTTGTTTCTTCACTTGATTTCTCGACAGAGCCAAAAGGGATTCCTCCCGGGGAAAATCCCGAACCGCCCCTTCCAGAAAAAAACGAAGATGTTTCCCTGCAAGAGGCCTCTCAGGAGGCGTATCAGGAAGATCTGGACAGCGCCTATAGGGATCCTGATTTCATGAGTCACTTGAAGGGACTTGAAGAGGCCTTGCGGAAACGGGACGATTCACGTTGACATAGGGTGATCACGGCCGTTATACTGCGCGCCTGTTACGAACTGACGAGGAGAATACCCCATGAAGCGAACCTATCAACCGAGTCGCGTCAAACGTAACCGGAAATTTGGCTTCCGAGCCCGTATGAAAACTGCCGGTGGGCGTCTTGTGCTCAAGCGCCGTCGGGCAAAGGGACGAAAGAAGCTTTCGGTTGCGGATGAGAAAAAACCTTACTAAAGCGGAAATTCTTCGGAGCAAACCGGAGATATCAATCGTTTTTTCCAGTAAGGTCGTGTATCGCACGCAGGGGCTCCATCTTCGGATTGTCGAGAATGATCTGGGATGGAGCCGTGTTTTATTCACTACGCCCCGGATGTTCCGGGGGGCAGTAGCCCGGAATCGGGCACGACGACATGTACGCGAAGTATACCGGCTGATAAAAGGGCAACTAAGAGGCCACTACGATATGGCTTTTGTCCTTTATCCCGGATTGTATGAGTTTTCCGACCGGTTTTTGCAGGTAGAGACCTTGCTTCGCCGGGCGGAAGCGATTCCTCAGAGCTAAGGAACAATAATGGAAAAGAACACCCTTCTTGCGGTTGTTCTGTCGGTCATAGTTATTACAATTGGTTTTACGGTGCAGAACATACTGTATCCCCCGGAGCCAATACCTGTCGCAGAGACCACAGAACGAATCGATTCCCGGGATGCCGCCCCCCCCTCGAGGGCAGAGGGTGAGAGCCAGCAGGAACTGCCACCACGGGAAGAGGTTACTCTCTCGGAGCGTCCCGTGCTGGGCAATCCTGTGCGCGAAGTGCCTCAGGATGGTTTGTCGAGTGATGTTGTAACCTACGAAAACGAGACGATGCGTGTGGTGTTTGACCCTGCGGGAGCTCGGATCATTTCGCTCAAACTCCTCTCCTATGCCGATGGCGATCAGCCTGTGGAGATGATCAAGCGGGGAGAAACCAACAGGGGAGCTCTGGAGTTTCATTTTGGAAATGAAACGGCTCCCCCTGTGGAAGCTCTTTTCGAGAAAGTTTACACCGATGATCCTCATACCATGGTATTTCGCCGGGATTTCTACATCGAAGGGACTCCTGGCCAACCCTTTGAAGTGCGCCGGACCTTTCGGTTTTATCCTGGCGAGTATGTGATCGAGACGATTGTCGAGATAACAAACTCGGTAAACCAGGTAATTCCCCTGGACTACGCAGGGAGCTCCTATAGCGTTTCCTTTGGACCCCAAATTGGTCCTTCCTACGCGGAACTGGACGGAAGAAACGAGTACCGAAAGTTTTTCTATTACGATGGAGGGCGTCGGCGGGAAATCCGGCTACGCAACGAAGATCGAAACCAGAAAACGGACCGACTTCACTGGGCCTCGATAGCAGGGAAATATTTCGCTGTTATCGCTGTTCCGGGATCTGCAAACTATACATGGACCTTCTCCAGTGAGACCCCTCGCGGGCTTGATGATGGGGCTGCCCTGTATCTGTCCCGACCGGTTTTTCGAAGTGCGGCAAATCGGGACGTTCAACGGTTTTATGTGGGGCCAAAAGTTACCCAAGTGCTGAACCGGTACGATCGGTCCGGTGACAATGCCCTGGGTCTTCAGAACATGGATTTCGGGAAAATTGAAGATAATCGCCTTCTCTTCGGGTGGCTGGAAAATATCCTGAAGTTCGCCATGCAGATTATCTATCGTTTTGTCCCCAATTATGGAGCTGCGATCATTATTCTCACGATTATCGTGAAAATTCTGCTTTTTCCTCTTACCCACAAGAGCTTTGAGAGTACCAGCAAGATGCAGATCCTGAACCCAAAAATTCAGGAGCTTCGGGAAAAGCACAAGGATAATCCCCAAAAAATGAACCAGGCCATGGGAGAACTCTACAAAAAAGAGGGCGTCAATCCCTTGGGCGGGTGTTTGCCCATGCTGGTGCAGTTTCCCTTTTTCATCGCCATGTTTGGTGTCTTTAATAACCACTTTGATCTGCGTGGTGCCACCTTCATTTCCGGATGGATAACGGATCTTTCTGCCCCGGAATCGATCTGGAACTTTGGCGATTTCGTTCTTCCCCTTCTTGGCTGGAACGATTTACGGTTGCTGCCGATATTATTTGTTGCAAGTCAGCTTTTATCGAGTAAACTGATGCAGAACCCTGCTGCAGGAACCAGCAATAGTCAGATGAAAATGATGCAATACGGATTGCCCCTGATGTTCTTTTTCATCCTTTACAACATGCCCAGCGGCTTGCTGGTCTACTGGATTTTTTCAAATATTCTTACAGTGGCACAGCAGGCATACATTACAGGGAAGCGAAAACACCAGGTGACGGAGTAGATAATGGTACAAGAATTTGAAGGGCGCACAGAGCAGGACGCAATAGACGCTGCTGTGAAAGCGCTTGGGCTTGAATCGCACGAGTTTGAGGTGGAGATCGTATCAACCCGAAGCGGCGGCTTGTTTGGCCGGAACAAGGCGGTCCGGATTGCCGTCCACTATTCCGAAAAGGAAGAAGCTCCCAGGGAAAAGCGAAATGCCGCAACTCCTGCAAGCAGCGCAGGTAGTGTTCACGGAAAAGGTGAGCCCCTTCGCCCCGAGACAGATTTTGAGCATGCCGTGGTTGATTTTGTTACGACGGTCACGGAAAAAATGGGATTCCCCTCAAAAATATCGATTACTTTTCGGGAATCGAATAAAATTGGAATCCGTCTGGACTCGGAACACACAAATATCCTGATCGGCCGCAAGGGAAAAAATCTGGATGCCCTGCAGCTTTTGACAAACGTTCTCTCGGGACGTTTTGTTGATTCTGAAATAAAGGTTATCCTTGATACCGAGGGATACCGGGGGCGCCGGGAAGAACAGTTGATCCAGCTTGCACACAAAGTGGGAGATCAGGTAAAGCGAAATCGTGGAAGCAAGTTGCTGGAACCGATGAACCCCTTTGAACGGCGGCTCATTCATACTACACTGAACGATATTGAAGATATCGGCACCGAAAGTGAAGGCGAAGGCCTCTATAAGCAGGTGCGAATTTTTTATCGCGGAAGCAAATAAAAATCGTCCGCGAAAGAGGAAACATTGTGGAATCGTTGTGGATAACTTTTGGATACCTTCGAAGATGTATCCCGAAGCGGGGCAGAAGAGCGTCGCAGATTCCGCAAAAATAGAAATATTTCTACAATAATTGTGATATTTTAGGGTATTTTCCCCCCTGGGGGGGGTGATTATTTGTCCACGCAATGTGGATAAGTTGTGGAAAACGATAGGAGTATCGCTATGACCTTCGATGAGAAAGTATGGTATCAGGACAGCCATGAATGGGTTCGAACCGAGGGAGAGACGGCAACCATCGGAATTTCCGATTACGCCCAGGATGAGCTGGGTGATGTTGTCTTTGTGGAATTTCCCGAAGTGGGAAGCACTCTCAAGAAGGGTCAGCCTCTGGGTGTTGTGGAGAGCGTGAAAGCTGCCAGCGATCTCTATATGCCGGTGAGCGGTAAGGTTCTTTCGTGCAACGAAGCTCTCAAGGATACTCCCGAAACGATTAATAAAGACCCCTTTGGTGAGGGCTGGATTATCACAGTAAAACTTGATGATCCCGCCGAGGTGGAGAATCTCATGGATAGTGCCACCTACAAAACCTACACCGAGGGACTGTAAAGACGAACCTTCATAAGCCCTCCCGATAAGGGGCGTTTTCTCGTTCGGTTGACTGTAGGAGGGTATCGTTGTACGTTTCCTGTTGACCGAACGAAGGAGAACACATGAAAACGTCACCCCTTTCCCCGTCCGATTATCATGTCCGCGATCTCTCTCTGGCCGAGTGGGGCCGGAAAGAATTGACTATCGCCGAGTATGAGATGCCCGGTCTCATGGCAACACGGAAAAAATACGGCCCTCTGAAACCTCTTGCGGGTGTTCGTATTTCCGGATCCCTCCATATGACCGTTCAGACAGCGGTTCTTATTGAAACTCTGGCAGAGCTTGGTGCCGATCTTCGTTGGGCAAGCTGTAATATTTTTTCTACTCAGGACCACGCTGCAGCGGCTATTGCTGTGGGTCCTCCCGGCGCGGGAGGGACTCCGGAAGAACCTCGAGGTGTTCCGGTTTTTGCCTTCAAGGGAGAAACTCTTGAAGAGTATTGGGATATGACTCTTAAGGCGCTCTCCTTTCCCGGGGGCAAGGGTCCGCAGCTCATCGTTGATGACGGTGGAGACGCAACACTGCTGCTTCACAAGGGCGTTCAGATGGAAAAGGGTGATACCTGGGTGGAAGAACCGTCGGGTAGCCACGAGGAAGGGGTCATCAAGGCGCTCCTGAAAAAAGTTCATCGCCAGGATCCCCAGTATTTTCAGCGTCTTGTTTCTGAATGGTGCGGTGTGAGCGAGGAGACCACAACCGGAGTCCATCGGTTATACCGCATGGCCCTGGAGGGAACGCTTCTGGTTCCGGCGATCAACGTCAACGACAGTGTCACCAAAAGCAAGTTTGACAACCTGTATGGGTGTCGTGAAAGCTTGATTGACGGAATCAAGCGGGGAACCGATGTCATGATCGCTGGAAAGGTTGCTGTGGTTTGCGGCTATGGTGATGTTGGCAAGGGATGTGCCCAGAGCCTCCGAAATCAGGGGGCACGGGTGATCGTAACCGAGATTGATCCCATTTGTGCACTCCAGGCGTCAATGGAAGGCTACGAAGTAAAACGGCTGGAGACGGTTCTTTCCCAGGGAGATATTTTTGTCACCACCACGGGGAACAGGGATATTATCACTCTGGAACACCTCCAGGGGATGAAGGATCAGGCGATTGTGGCAAATATTGGTCATTTCGATAACGAGATCCAGGTGGAACGCCTGAATGCCTCGGATCTGGTGGTTCGGGAAAATATTAAACCCCAGGTGGACAAGTATACCTGGAGGGGTGGCCCTGACAGTGCAGGCAACCCCATTCTGCCCCATTCCATCTATCTTCTGAGCGAGGGACGACTGGTGAATTTGGGGAATGCCACGGGCCATCCCAGTTTTGTCATGAGTAACAGTTTTACCAACCAGGTTTTGGCACAGCTCGATCTCTGGAGCCACCGGGCGGACTACAAGCCGGGTGTGCGTGTTCTGGATAAAATACTCGATGAAGAGGTTGCCCGACTTCATCTGGAAAAACTTGGGGTCGAACTTACCAGGCTGACGCCGGAACAAGCTGATTACATTGGTGTGCCTCTTTCGGGTCCCTTTAAGCCCGAGGCCTACCGGTATTGAAGTATTGAAGGAGCAAAGAAGTATGAACGCACAAGGTGTATCGGCGGGACGCCGGTACCTTTTTACCTCGGAGTCCGTGAGCGAGGGGCACCCGGACAAGCTGGCCGATCAGATTTCTGATGCAATTCTGGATGCCTGCCTTGCCGATGATCCCGAGAGCCGGGTTGCCTGCGAAACCTTCACTACCACCGGCCTGGTGCTGGTGGGGGGGGAGATAACAACATCAACATACGTTGATGTTCAACAGGTAGCTCGGGAAGTGGCAAAAGATATTGGCTACACCAATCCCTCCTACGGGTTGGATTATGAGTCCATGAGCGTTTTAAACGCCATTCATTCCCAAAGCCCCGATATATCCCAGGGAGTAAGCGGATCGGGGTTGAAAGAGTACCAGGGGCAGCAAGGCGCCGGTGATCAGGGAATGATGTTCGGCTACGCCTGCCAGGAAACACCCGAGCTTATGCCGGCACCGATTATGTTCTCCCACCAGATTCTTCAGAAGGCTGCGGAATTGCGAAAAAGCAAGCAGATCTCCTGGATGAGACCCGATTCAAAAAGTCAGGTTACCATTGAGTACGAAGGGATGGCGCCCAAACGGATAGATACGGTGGTGGTGAGCCACCAGCACGATCCCGACATATCACATGAGGAAATTAGCCAGGCCGTGGTGGAGCAGGTAATCAAACCCGTTCTGAATCCTACGGGGCTTCTTGATGAGTCGACCCGTTATCTGGTGAACCCCACGGGGCGCTTTGTTATTGGAGGTCCCCACGGCGATTCGGGGCTTACGGGAAGAAAGATCATTGTTGATACTTACGGTGGCATGGGGCGCCACGGCGGGGGGGCCTTCAGCGGGAAGGATCCCAGCAAAGTTGACCGCAGCGCTGCCTACATGGCGAGATATGTTGCAAAAAATATCGTTGCCGCCGGGCTGGCTGAACGATGTGAGGTACAGCTTTCCTACGCCATCGGTGTTCCCTTTCCGGTAAGTGTTATGGTCGAGACCTTCGGCACAGCCACGATTCCCGAGAGTACCATTGAGAAGGCTGTGGAAAAGACCTTCGATCTTACCCCCAAGGGGATTATAACGACCCTGGATCTGCTGAGGCCGCTGTACGGAAAGACAGCAGCCTACGGGCACTTTGGCCGTCCTGAGTTTTCCTGGGAGAAGACCGACCGCGTGAAAGACCTTCAGCAGGCGGCGGGGTAAGGGGTCTTCCGGCGATGGCAATTGAACGGGTATCGGATCTTTTGAGCCGGGGAAAAACGCTCTTCAGTTTTGAGTTTTTCCCTCCCCGGACTGAAAAGGGGTGGAGCAGGCTCTTTCATAGCATAGGTGAAGACCTGTTGCCTCTGGAGCCGGCTTATGTGAGTGTTACCTACGGTGCGGGGGGATCCACACGGGAATATACCCATCGATTGGTTACGAGAATACAAAACGAATTTAACCTTACCGTTGTTGCTCATCTTACCTGCGTTGGGTCTTCCCGAAAGGAAATTGCCGGTATTCTTGATCAATACCGAAGGGCGGGGGTTTTCAATATCCTGGCCCTTCGTGGAGATCCCCAGGAGGGAACCATCCCCTCGGGCAGAGAGACAGAGTTCTCCTGCGCCGCCGAGCTGGTTTCCTTTATTCGCGATCATATGCCCGAGGCGTCTATCGGGGTTGCAGGATTTCCCGAGGGGCACCCCGATACGCCAAACCGTCTTCTGGAGATCGAATATCTGCGCCGGAAGGTGGAGGCCGGGGCCGATTATATCGTGACGCAGCTCTTCTTTGATAATCGGGATTATTTTGATTACGTGGAGCGTCTGAAATTAGCCGGGATCAGTCTTCCCGTTGTTCCGGGGATCATGCCCGTTACAACCAGAAAAGGGATGCAGCGGATGGCCGAGCTTGCTGCAGGGGCTCGTTTTCCCGCTCCGCTCCTTCGGGCGGTGGAGCGTACTCACGACGATCAGGGGGTAAACCGGGTGGGTACACACTGGGCAACGGCTCAGGTGGCGGATCTTCTGAACCGTGATGTGCCCGGTGTTCACCTCTATACGCTGAATAATTCCTGGTCCACAATCCATATTTGCAGAAACTTGGGGCTCGAGAGCTACCGCTTGTAGGGGGTGATCCTGCCGCGGCCTCTGGCCCCGGCAGGAGTTGCTCTCAGTAGTGGTGTCCCAGCCCGATAAAGATGACCCGGGCGTTCCCGTCAAGCGGGCTTGTTCCGTTGTAGATCTCTTCCAGGTCCAGTCCGTAGGTTCCCCTGAGAAAGAGGCTGCGGGCAAAGAGGGGAAAGCCGATCACCGAGAAGCCGGCGCTATACTGGATATCGCGGTGGCGATCGAAGGAAGAGGACTCGTGGAAATCTCCCCGGGTGTCCCGGACGTAAGCGATATCGAAGAAGGGGCCGATCTGCATCTCGAAGACGGGTCTGAGGGTCCAGACCGTGAGAAGCACATCAAGATTGAGAAATATTCCCAGGTCTCCGTTCATCTTGTCGTTCAGGATGCCCCGGGCATCTTTTGCTGCATCGTCCTGGTCATCGTCGGCACCATTAATCAGATAAAACGAAGAGAGACTCCCGCTGATTCCCAGCCGGGGCCACCCGTCGCGTCCTCCCCGGAGGAAGGCCCGGTATCCCGAGACGCGGGTGGTGATCTCCTGCTCCCAGGACTCGGTGGTGATGTTGTAGGTGTTTTCGTTTTCCAGAGAAAGGGTCAGGCCCTGGCGGTAGTTCCCCTCCCAGTTTGCCCGGCCCGCTCGCAGGCCGTGTTCAAAGCCCGCCGTGGTCCCTTTGCGTTCCTCGCTGATCCCGCCCGGGCGGTATTTTACCTCACCCTTCACCGAGGGAAGGTACCGAAGCTGGCCGAAACCGGGAAGGACTACGGGAAGATCGATCCCCGTTCCCAGGGTGAGGGAGTTGGTAAAGTAGTCGTTATCGTCCTCGTCGTCATCGGTGAGATAGCGGTACTCCTGCATGAATCCCAGGGTCCAGTCCCGTCTGAGCCAGGAGAAGTAGTATTCCAGACCGATGCCGAGTTCAAGATCGAACTCGTCTTCCTCCAGAGAGAGAGACTGCTCCATCACCAGAGCCCAGTCTCGCTGAAAGGCCTGAAAGGGAAGTTTGATCTCCGATGAAAGGGTTACGATGTTTTCATCGTCATCGGTAAACTCGTAATCCAGGTCGATGCGAAGATCCTGGAGGGTGCCAAAAAAATTGTAGTCCCTGATGCGGAAGCTCAATAATAGCCCGTCGTTGGAGTCGTAGCGAACGTAGGGAAGGGCGATTACGTTCCAGGTGTCCTGGGTTTCCACCGTCAGGTGGAGGCGCTGCGGGGACAGAGGGTCATCGTCATCCGGAGAATCGGGGGGGAGGATCTCGTAGGTTACGGAGCTGCTTTGAAGCTCTCTCTGGTTGGTGAGGAGCTGCTGTTGTTCCCGGAGGAACGCCTCAAGTGCTTCCAGGGAGGGGAACTGGAGACCCTTTTCTATATCCAGAAGCTGTTCCAGAACCCAGCGCCGGGTTCTTCCCTGAAGCGTCCAGGAAATATCGTGGATTACCAGGGGCCTCTGGTCAGCTATCGGAGTTGCCTGATCTGGATCTTCCGGTCCCGGGGATTCCCGTTGTGTTGATTCTGGTGCGGCCGGGGGCATTGCCTCCTCTGCCGACAAGCCGGGAAGGGCTCCTGCAAGAAAAAGAAGCCCCAGGGCTGTGAGAAAGGAGCGGGAAAAAAAATGTATCTTCATGGTATACCTGTCAGGTTTCAATGTATTTCCAAAACGTATCTTAAAATGTTCGCGAATAATAGCATATTTCCGGTTTGTGTCACGCAAAAACCAGCTTCTTTTCTTGAGGTTTCCCGCACTGTTCAAGGAGGAACCTGGCTGATTCTGTTGTGATTTCAGGAAGGAGTGCTTCTTCGTGGGGGGAAAACCGTTCCAGCACCCAGTCTCCCGGCTTCCTGCCCCCGGGAGGACGGCCAATTCCCAGGCGGAAGCGCCAGAAATCATTTCCTCCGCAGAGGGTGATGATTGAGCGCAGGCCGTTGTTGCCTCGATGACCACCTCCAAAAGTGCATTGAACCGTTCCAAAGGGTGTTTCCAGGTCATCGTGAACAACCAGAAGCTCCTCCAGGGGCCAGCCGAAAAAATGAAGCGCCGCTGCTGCGCTTTTTCCGCTGTTGTTCATGAACGCCAGAGGTTTCAGAAAAACCAGGTTGTCCTGGCGGAGAAACCGGCCGTGAAACTTTTCCTTCCATCCCTGCTGATCGGGAAAAAGTGAATCCATCACCATCCAGGCAAAATTATGACGACTGCGGGTGTAGGCGTTTCCAGGATTTCCCAGAAATACGATCAGTCTCGGGAAAGACGGTTGTCGAGATCTCTGCTTCATAGTAAGTAGAGTACCATGAGACCGGATGTGCGTGTCTTCCATTCACCCTCGGGGGATCCCTGGTTCAATCTGGCCGTGGAGGATTGGCTTTTTCGAAGCAACCCGCCGGGGACACAAACTCTCTTTCTGTGGCGGAACGACCCTTCCGTGGTGATTGGCCGGTACCAGAATCCCTGGGTGGAGTGCAATGTCCCCGCTATGGATGCTGTCGGGGTTCACCTGGTGCGTCGCCAGAGCGGGGGCGGTACGGTATATCATGATCGGGGAAATACCAACTTTACCTTTATTTCTCCCGCCGATTCCTACCAGCAGGACCATAACTTTCAGATTGTCTTGAAGGCCCTTTCCTGGTTCGGTCTCCAGGTGCAGCGGTCGGACCGCAACGATATTCTGGTTGCAACAGATCAGGGGAAGCGGAAAATTTCGGGAAACGCCTTCAAACATACCCGTCAGCGGTGTTTCCATCATGGAACCCTTTTGATCAAGGCCGACCTGGAGCGGCTTCAGGAGTACCTTCTTCCGTCGGAGAAGCCCCTCCGGGCCCGGGGGTCCAGATCTGTTTCCTCTCCTGTGGCGAATCTGGCGGATCTCTGCAAGACGATCTCCCACGATACCCTGGCAGCGGCGCTGAAGGAGGCCTTCGCCACCTTTTACGGGGGAGCCTGCAGGGAGGAGTACCTTGACCGGAGCAGTCTTGCTGCGTTTCCCGAGGTTGATGCCTACTACAGGAAGATGCTCTCCTGGGAGTGGCGTTATGGCGCAACGCCGGAGTTCGTTCTGGAAATTCCCCTGTCGCACCTGGAAGAATACCTCTGCGAGATGGATCCATTGGAAGAGGAAAAGCCGGAACCGGAAAAAGAGCTGAAACACAGCAGGGAAAAGGGAACCGCCGAGCTTGTTATCGAGGAGGGCAGAATCCGGCATATCATGGTACACTGCAGCGATCCTCGGCGTTTCAGGAAGGAATCGCTCCTGGGTATGCGCTGCGATGAGGTTCTTCGCGGTATCGGGCGGAGCAATAGCAGGATTGCAGGCACAGATTTGGTACACCATAGAACAGAAGGAGGAGATTTTCGTGAGTACTCATATAGGGGCACAACCGGGAGAAATAGCTGAAACGGTTTTGATGCCGGGAGATCCTTTGAGAGCGCAGTTTGTCGCAGAGAACTGGCTTTCCGACGTTCACCAGTATAACAACGTGCGGGGAATGTTGGGTTTTACCGGGCTCTGGAAGGGGGAGAGGATATCCGTCCAGGGATCCGGGATGGGAATGCCCTCCATGGCGATCTACGCTACGGAGTTGATGCGGTTTTTCGGGGTTCAGCGATTGATTCGGATAGGATCCTGCGGATCGATGCAATCAGAAATAGCCTTGCGGGAACTCATTCTTGCAGTAAGTGCCTCCACGAATTCTGCCATGAATCGCAGTCGATTTGGCGGAATGGACTACGCAGCAACGGCCAGCTGGAATCTTTTGAGAAAGGCCCTGGCTGTGGTGGAGGAGGAGGGAATACCCTTTCATGCGGGAAGCATCCTCTCGAGCGACACTTTTTATGACGATGATCCCTCCCAGTGGAAGGTTTGGGCCCGCCATGGTGTTCTTGCCGTGGAGATGGAGGCTAACCAGCTCTATACCCTGGCTGCCCGTCATGGACGTGAGGCCCTGGCGCTCCTTACGGTGAGCGACAGTCTTGTGCAGGAAAAGGAGCTGAGCGCCCAGGACCGGCAGACCGGCTTTCACCAGATGGTAGAGGTGGCCCTGGAAGTTGCCCGCAGGGCCCAGGCGGAGGCCTCCAAAACAGAGTGACCCCCGGGAGCGGGGCCTTGACCGGCTCTTGTTCCTACCCCAGAAAAAGCAGTGCTACCCCGCCCACAGCCAGAAGGGCTCCTGCCGTTTCCCTCATCGTCACAGTCTGGCGAAAGCCGATGATGGCGATGGGAATGAGCAGGATCGGAACGGTGGCCATAATTGTTGAGGCGATCGCCGTGGAGGTTTTTTGCGCGGCCAGGAGGCCCAGCGAGACACCGAGAAAGGGCCCAAAAAAGGCGCCTCTCAGGATGTGGCGGCAGGCTGGAAGGTCACGAAAGCTTGCCAGGGCGCGGCGGATTCGGCCGGTACAGAGAAAGAACAGGAGAAATGAAAGGAAACCGGCGAGAGCCCGAATCTGGGTTGCTGCAAAGGGATCGTAGTCGGGGGCACCAAACCGGCTGAGAACGAGCCCAAGGGCCTGTCCAAGCGCTCCCAGGAGCGCAAACCAGATGCCCCGAACCGTGTGAATGTGTATGGGCGTTGACGGTGCCGCTGATTTTGGGGGAGCCGACGGCTTCCCGGTGGTGACGAGGATTATTCCTGCTACGGTGATTCCCATGGCGGCAAACTGGGCTGGCTCCAGATGTTCTCCCAGAATGAGCCACCCCATAAGCGCTGTCAGTGGAGGGACCGTGGCGTAGATGAGCATGGCCATTCTGGCTCCCACGTCGACAAAGGCTTGAAAGAGAAAAAGATCTCCCAGAAAAAACCCCACAATTCCCGAAGAGGAGAGCCAGATCCAGATGTGCCAGTCTGCGTCCCGGGGAAAGAGTTGACCCTGGCGAACCATCAGGTAGGCCGTGAAAATGGGAAGGGCAAAACCAAGGCGCAGCAGATTGACTTGCAAGGATCCTACCCGTTTTCCCGCAGCTTCAAAGGAGAGACAGGTTATTGCCCAGCAAAACGCTGTGGCGAGTGCCGCCGTTTGTCCAAGGATATGTGAATTCATCCGTTGCCTGCCCCCCTAGAGTCGTTTACAATACTCGGAACAGTCATGACCGTCGATACTATTTTTTTGACCCTCGATTCTTTTGGGCTGGGGGCGCTGGTTCCTTTTTTTCTCCTTCCCCTTCTTGCCCTGGGGCTGGGTGCTGTCCACGGATTTTACGATGGCCGGCGCAGTCCCTGGTGCCATTGCTATGCCTTGATGGTCCAGGTGAGCACGGGGGCCTTTGCGTTCCTGGTTGCACTGGTGGTTCTTTACATTCTTCGGGGGGGGGATCTTGGGGATCCCGGGGTTCCCCGCGTGCTTCTGGCCTTTGCGGGAGTATCCTGGGTTGTGACGCTTCTTGCGGTGCGTCGGTCTGTGGCCTACCGGTATCTCGCCTCGGTAAAGCACCCGGTTTTTCTTGTCCTCTTTTGGGCTCTCGCCTGGAGTGCCGGTGGCAGCCTCTACCTGACCGGTCTCTGGCTTATTCCCGGACCGCCCCTGTACACGGCTCTGGTGATGGTATTCCTGGTCTTTTTTATTCTTGAACTTCTGCTTCTCATGGTCACGGCAAAATCGAGGGCTCGCCGGTGACTTCTCGGGAAGAGCGCCGCCTTGCGATTTTTCCGGATAACTGGAGTGTTCTGGTTCTGGAACGGAAGACAGCGTCCCGTGACCAACCCTGCCACCCCTGTCATGAGCTCCCCCGGGAGGAGCAACTTCGGGATCTGGGGATCGTTTCTCCTGCTTCAGCTCTGGATTTTCCCGGAAACTCTCCCGTCAGAGGCAAGGGGTTTTTCGTCGACCGCCAGCACCTTGCTCCCCTGGTGGATCGGCCCTTTCGGACGAAGGAGGGGGAACGGTTTCTTCTGATCAGTCGGCGCAACGCTCCGGACACGATGTATCCCGAGGAATGCACCATTGCAAACCAGGCGTTTCATCTGGCGTACTGGGACCGGTCCTCCCGTTTTTGCGGCACCTGCGCCGCCCCCATGGAGATGATCCCCGATGAGATGGCAAAGCAGTGCAGCGCCTGTGGGGCAACGAGCTATCCCCGGATTTCTCCTGCCGTGATCGTGGCGGTTGTCCGCCAGGGAAAACTTCTCCTGGCTCATTCTCATCGTCATCAGGGAAAGATGCACAGTGTTCTTGCAGGGTTTGTTGAGGCGGGGGAAACCCTGGAGCAGGCGGCGGCCCGGGAGGTTCAGGAGGAGTGCGGCATTGCCATAAAGAATATTCGCTACCTGGCAAGCCAACCCTGGCCGTTTCCCACGGCCTTGATGGCTGCTTTCACGGCGGAATACGCCGGAGGAGAAATTTCTCTCCAGGATGATGAGATTGTCTCGGCAGACTGGTTTGCTCCGGGGGAGATTCCCCCGGAAATCCCCGACGCATACAGCATTGCCCGGCGGCTGATCGAGCGCTTTGTCAGCGACTATGGTACCCCCCAGGATCTCCAGCATCTGTTACGTCGATGAACAAACGTAATGTCTTTAATTTACAGTTGCTAATCCTGACAAGTCGAGTTATCATTATTTCCGAGATTTTCCGAGGAGGACCAGCATGTCACACGGGCACGTAGTGGTTATCGGCGGCGGCGGAACCGGTGCCGCGATCATCCATGATTTGATACAGCGGGGTTTCACAGCGACCCTGGTGGAACGGGGAGAACTTACCAGCGGAACCACGGGAAGGCATCACGGCCAACTCCATTCCGGTGCACGCTACGCCGTGGGAGATCGGGAGATTGCCCGGGAGTGTATGGACGAGGTCCGGATACTTCAAAAGATCGCTCCCCAGGCCCTGGAAATGAACTACGGGCTCTTTGTGGCGTTGAACGAGGAAGATCTGGCTTTTGCTCCCGAGTTTGTCCAGGCCTGTCAGGAATCAACCATACCTGTTCGGGAAATACCGCTGGAGCAGGCCTTCCGAATGGAACCGCATCTGAATCGGGAGATCAAGATGGCTGTGCAGGTTCCCGATGGCACAATCGATGCCTGGCGTCTGCCGCTTCACTTCTTTGCCACCGCCCGTGTTGCGGGTGCCGATATCAGAACATTTACGGAAGTGGTGGGTATTCACAGCAAGGCCGGCGTGGTCACGGGGGTGCGGGTGCTAAACCACGCCACTCAGGAAGAATCCGATATAGCTGCCGATCTGGTGGTGAGTGCCACCGGAGCCTGGGCAGAAAAGGTTGCGGCCCTGGCAGGGATTCATATACCCGTTACGCCTGCGCCGGGAACGATGGTGGCGGTAAAAAAGCGGCTGAACAACATGGTGGTGAGCCATCTCCATCCTGCCGGTGACGGCGATATCATTGTTCCCCAGCGGGGGCTGTCCATCATCGGGTCCACCCAGTGGAAAACCGACGATCCCGATACGGTGGAGGTTCCCCGGGCCGATATCGACTACCTGACGCGCCGGGCCACGGAACTGATGCCAATTTTCGGAGAGACGCCCTTCCATGCAGCCTGGTCTGCCAGCAGGCCCCTGGCGGGAGCCTCGAGCAATATTGAGGACGGGCGAAAGCTCTCCCGGGATTTTATTGCCATCGATCACGGCCGGTCCGATGGATTGAAGGGGTTTATCTCGATCATCGGTGGAAAAGCAACGGTCCTGCGTGCCATGGGAGAAAAAACAGTCGATCTGATTTGTGATCTTGTTGGTGTCCAGGAACCCTGCCGCACCGCCGAAACACCCCTTTTGCAGCACCGGGCCTTCTATAATTCCGATCTTGTCACGAAAGGAGCGGCCTCATGAGCGATTCCCCGCAGAACGATTCTCAACACAACGATCAGCCCCAGGAGTTTCAGACCCTTTCGGGTGAACCGGTGCGAATGGTGCGGTTTCGAATCGCCCGGCCCCAGCGGGAAGAGAAGTGGGGACAGTACGTGGTGCCCGTGAAAGGCCACACCACTCTGGTGGATGCCCTGGAATGGATCAAGAGCAATATAGACCTGACCCTGATGTTCCGTCACTCCTGTCATCACGGATCATGCGGAACCTGCGGGATGATTGTGAACAACAACCAGGCCCTGGCCTGCACCACCCGGGTGATGGATCTGGTGGAGGAAGCCGAGGCGGCCGGGCAGGATCGAAAATCCTTTGCCATCGAGGTTCGTCCCCTGCAGACAATGGATCATCTGGGCGATCTGGCGGTTGATCCTGCTCGCCTTTTCAGGGATTTTCCCCGTGATGCCGATTATCTGCGCCCCAGCGAGGCAAATAAGGGGAGCGAGGTTCCCCAGGAAATCGCCGAGTACCAACGTTTTGAGAATTGCATTGAATGTGGCCTCTGTGTTTCCTCTTGTCCCGTGGTAACGATGCGGGATTTCATGGGGCCTGCCGGGCTTGCCTCCTATAACCGGGAGGTAACGAAGCACCCCGAACGGTCGGGGGAGCTGCTTCCCCAGGTAGACTCCGATCGGGGTGTGTGGGGATGCGATCGCCACCTGGCGTGTAGCCAGGTATGCCCCACAGGGGTCTATCCGGCAAAGCATATCGTCCAACTCCAGAAGAAGATCAAAAAGACAAAGCAGGAACCCGGGAAGGAATAGGAGCTCGGGGCGGCACCCGGGCCGCCCCGGAAGGTTACATTTTGTCTACCAGCATGGAGCACTTGCCCGAGGGGATAGGAAGGGTTTTTTCCTTGCCCTGGTCAAGCAGATCCAGGGTGAAATAGTAGAGTTTTTCCGATTCGTGACGAATTTCCCATCCCCGGCCGCTCTTCTTGCTGAGAATGGTGATCGTGTTGCGCCGGAGATTCAGGTTTTCGATTCCCATGATCTCCAGGGTCGGGACAACCCAGCGTACGGTCTTTCTGGGGAGACTCACCAAGAGGCCGATGACGTTCTCTATCATCAGGGCAACTGTGGAGAGGCCCACAAAGGGCAGATGCATGGCTCGGGGGAACTCGGGGTTTCCCGTCCAGGAGGCTTTTCCCTCCCGGTTTGGCCGGTAGGCTTCGTAGACGTTGCCTCGTTTGTTTCCTTCGGGATGGAGCGTATCCAGCATGCAATAGAGGTGGCGGATCGCGTACTCCCGGGCCATTTCCCACTGGTGCTGTTTTTCCAGGCCCTTGATTATCATGAAGGTATAGGGAGGAAAGACCGATCCTCGGTAGCCCTCGCCGTTTTCCGAAAAAGAGGGTTCCGAGACGGCCACCGTAGGGAAGGGGTTCTCTGTGGCAAAACCGGAGGAATCCTTCAGGTGCTCGATCATGCTGTTGGAGCGGACCTCGTTGGGGATATCCGTGAGGAGCGTCCAGAAACTTGCGGCGGTCTTGACGCCCACCCGCTGTTGCTCCTTGTTGAGGTCGTAGTAGAAGCCGCTCTTCTCGTCCCACATCTGCTGGTTAATTCGGGTTTTGAGAGAAAAATACTGTCGACGGTACCGAAACTCGATGTCCTTGTCGTTCAGGACGTGACCGAGTTCTGCCATGAAGGAGGAGTTCATGGCTTGCTGGGTATTGAAGTCGACAGGATAATAGGCCTCCTCCCGGGGGGCGTTCACCATGCCGGTGGCTTCCAGGGGGACGTGGTACATACCTGTTTCGTCCTTGAAGGTCTCTTCCAGCCACTGATAGTGGCGTTCCAGGATGGGCATGATCTCCTTGATCCGCTTTTTGTTCCCCACCTTGTGATAGAGGTTGTACTCCGCCCAGGCAAAGAGCGGCGGTGCTGCTCCCTGGGGGTTTTCCGGCGACAGGAGGGGCTCGCCCGTCTCCAGGCAGTAGTCGCTGCGGATGGCCCCGTTTTCTTCCTGGCGGTTATAGAACCCGTCAAGCTGGTTTGAGGCGGGGTAGAGACGGTTGCTGTAGACCAGAAAGAAGGTGGAGAAGATGGCATCAAACTGGTTGATCCGGTTTGATTGCGGATCCACAAAAAACCGAACCCCAAAGGGGTTTTCTCCATTCTGCTCGGCCGGATCGCGCCAGTAATCCCGCACCCATGCCCAGGTCTGTTCGTAGAGATCTACAAAATCCTGATCGTAAAAATGTACTGTTGGAAACTCTTTTTTGACCACGCTGTTATTTCCCGATTACACAAATTTCCTGACTATACACATATAGCTACTGCCCGAGGGGAAGGAACCCGAAGGGAAGGATAGAACGTACCGCACCCTGAATCATAAGTCAAACCGCTTGAGATATCCATAAAACCTATGGATTTACTTGACACGCTTATACCACATCGGCATAGTTTTTTCCATGGATCCCCAAGAGCTCAAAATAACCGCCGCCATGGCCATGCTTGAGCTGGATGAATCGGGGGTTGCCGCGCTGGCCGGTGCGGTAGACCAAATGCTTGAGTATTTTACCACCATGGCGGCAATTGATGTGAAAAATGTGGAGCCCACAACACAAATTCTCGCCGCTTCCAATCGCCTGCGCCCTGACGGGGCGCACAATAATAATCCCGCCAATCTTGCTGACGCTGTGCTGGAACAGGCGCCCGATCTTGAAGATCGCCTGATCGCTATCCCCAACGTATTGTAAGGCCAGGTACCCCGTACCGGCCCAGAGAACATTGTCATGAACAAAAAAACAGAAGCGCTTCCGCGCGAGAGGTATCGTTCCTTTCTGGAGGATCAGGATCAGAGGACAGGATCCTTTCTGGAAATAGGAGTCCCCGAGGTCTGGGACTGCGCCTCCGGGGCGACCGGCTCCGATCTGACTGACTTTCCCCTGGCGGTGAAGGATAACATCGCCGTCGAGGGGTATCATCTCACCTGCGGTTCTTCAATGCTTCAGTCCCTGAATGCCCCCTATACGGCGACGGCTGTGGAGCGGTTGGTCAGGGCAGGGGCTCTGGTGGTGGGCAAGACCAACATGGATGAGTTCGGTATGGGAAGTTCCACGGCCAACACACCTCTGGGTACAACGGTGAATCCCTGGGATCATTCCCGGGTCGCCGGCGGGTCCAGCGGAGGATCTGCCGCTGCCGTGGCGCAACAGCTGGTTCCGGTTGCTCTGGGGAGCGATACGGGAGGGTCCGTGCGTCAACCGGCGGCTTTTTGCGGTGTCTACGGACTCAAGCCCACCTACGGAGCTGTTTCCCGCTTTGGTTTAACGGCCTACGCCTCCTCTCTGGAGACCATCGGTGTTCTGGGTGCCCGCATAGAGGATGTCACAGCGGTTTTTCGGGCGATTCGGGGAGAAGATCCCCGGGATCAGACCTCGCGGGCCTGGCCCCACCAGGAGAACTCCAAAGCTGGCCCCACCGGCGCTGGAGGTTCTTCAGGGGCGATAGGCGTACTTCAGGGAGATCTGGGTCTTTCCCCCGAGGTAGAACGGAATTACCAGGCCACGAAGCAGGCCCTGACTGATCTCGGATATCGTCTGGAGCCGGTTCGTCTCTCTACTCTGGATTATGTTGTACCGGCCTATTACACCATAGCGACTGCCGAGGCAAGTGCAAATCTGGCGCGGTATAACGGAATCCGCTACGGCCATCAGCCGGCTTTTGCGGAAAACCCCGAGGAACTGATGCGGAAAGCTCGAAGCCAGGCTCTTGGCGACGAGGTAAAACTGAGGATACTCCTGGGAACGTTCGTCCTGCGCAGCGGCTTTCAGGATCAATTTTATCTGCGGGCCCAGAAAATCCGAACCCTCATTCGCCAGGAACTGGATCGGGTGTACCAGGGAGTGCAGGCCCTGCTGATGCCGGTCTTTCCCCGCCAGGCCTTTCTGCGGGATCCGGCTGATGGAATGGATTCCTTCCAGCAAAAGGTGGCCGACCGCTTTACCTGTACGGCAAACCTGGCGGGTCTGCCCTCTCTTGCCGTTCCTACGGGGCTCGAGGAGGGGCTTCCCGTGGGAATGCAGCTCATGGGTCCGGCCTTCTCGGAAGAGGATCTCTGCGGGGTGGCGCAAGAGCTCTCGGCGGTTTTTCCGCCGGAATTCCCCGATTCCTCCTGTTCCTTTGCCGAGTGGCACCAGGGCAGGGATTCAGCTCAGGGAGGTTCCTGATGTATCAGTCCTTTATCGGCCTGGAAATTCATGTACAGCTCCAGACAAAGACCAAGGTCTTTTGCGAGTGTCCCGTCACGTTCGGTGACGAGCCAAACACCAACATCTGCCCCGTCTGCCTGGGCTATCCGGGGGTTTTGCCGTCCCTGAACCGGGAGGCGATTACTTTGGGGTATCTTCTTGCCCGGGCTCTGAATTGCCAGCTTGCTCCGGTTTCATCCTTCGATCGGAAAAACTACTTTTACCCCGATCTCCCCAAGAACTATCAGATAACCCAGTACTACCAGCCTCTGGGGACGGGGGGATACATCGATCTGGAGTTTCGGAAAAAGAAGAAGAGGGTTCGTATCCATCAGATTCACCTGGAAGAGGACGCGGGAAAGATGATCCACGCCGGCGATATGTCGCTGCTGGATTACAACCGGGCCGGAACCCCGCTTCTGGAGATCGTCACCGAGCCGGATCTGGAGATCGGCGAGGAGGCTGAGCTCTTGCTTCAGGAAATGCGCAGGATCGTACAGTATCTGGGGGTCTCCGACGGCAATATGGAGGAGGGGTCGCTTCGCTGCGATGCCAACGTTTCGGTGAATCTCCGGGGACAGGGCCTGGGGCAAAAGGTGGAGATAAAAAATCTCAACAGTTCGCGTTTTGTTCGCAAGGCTCTGACCTACGAGATCGCCCGGCACCAGGAGATTCTTGATCGCGGTGGTACGGTGACCCAGGAAACGCGTCTCTGGAACGAGAATCGCGATCAGAGTTCGAGTATGCGCAGCAAGGAACTCGCCCACGATTACCGCTACTTTCCCGAGCCGGATCTCCCGCCGTTCCGGGCCGATGAGGATTTTCTTGAGGGGCTTCAGGATCGCCTGGTGGAGCTTCCCGCAGTGCGGCGGGCCCGCTTTCGCGAATGGTGGGGGTTCTCGGCAAGCCAGGCCGATTTTCTCTGCGACGAGAAGAGCACCGCCGATTTTTTTGAGGCAGTTGTGGATGCCGGCGGAGCTCCCGATCAGGCCCTGGTCTGGCTGGCCGGGGATGTCCGGAAAATTCTGAACCGAACGGGCGGGACCCTTTCGGCCTCGCCCCTGACGCCACAGCGACTGGCAGAACTTCTGAACCTCCTTGCCCAGGGGACGATTCACGGAAAAATTGCCAAGCAGACCCTGGAGCAGGTTTTTCTGGAGGACAAGAACCCGCTGGTCATCATCCAGGAACGGGGCTGGAAACAGCTCTCGACTCGGGAGGAGCTGGAACCATTTCTGCAACAGGTTCTGAAGGAAAACCTCTTCCCCGTGGAGGAGATTCGCCAGGGAGAAACCAAACCGCTGGGATTTCTCATGGGGAAGGTGATGAAGGCTACCGGCGGCAGGGCAGAGCCGGGCGCTGCCCAGGCCCTGTTGCAGGAGATGATCAACGCTCCCCGCAGGGTGTCGTCGATTCAGGTCCTCTCCTTTGGTGGGGCCATAGCGGGTGTACGCCGGGAGGACGGGCTCATTGAGCCGGGGGATCTGGTAAGCCTGGCCCGGCTCTTTGAGGCCGATCCGGATCTGCCCGATTCGATTGTCTTTGACGAGGTCCGGTTGGGGCAGTTTTTGAGCGAAGAGATTACCCCTGCCGATTGGGCTGCCCTGGTGAGTCGTATCGCCGAGACGCTTGATCGTGGCGGTGTTCAGGGGATCGTGATCGCCCATGGTACCGATACCCTGGCGTACACGGCCAGCCTGGTTCACTGGTTTTTTGCTGATACACCGGTACCGATCGTGCTTACAGCGGGTGAAGGTCCGCCCGAGGAGAATTCTCCGGGAGGATCCGGGGCCAACTTGCGCTCGGCTGTGATCTGTGCCGCCGGTGGCAGCGCCGGGGTTCATGTAGTCTACGGTGACGACGACTTTCTGCCTCTCAATCTCAGGTTCGAGCGGATTGATTCCGGGGGGGCCAACTCGTTTCGTACCTGGAACCCCGAGGATCTCACGCGCAGCGGTCCATCGCTGGCCCCGGTGGCGCGAAGCTCTTCCTGTGAGGATTTGACGAGGCTCCTGGAAGAGGTCCTGGGCCAGACCTGTATTGTTCGGGTCTACCCGGGAATGCGGGGTGATATCCTGATAACCCTGATGGATGCCGGTATTCGGGCTTTTGTGCTGGAGATCTTTGACAGGGGAACTGCAAGCCTCCGGGAAGGTCCCTTCTCGCTTCGCGGTGCTCTGGAGCAGGGACGGGAGCGGGGGATCCTCTTTTTCTGCACCTCCCAGCAGGAGGGTGTGGTGGACTTTTCCGAGTACGTCACGGCCCACGCTCTCTGGCGGGAAGGGGCTGTTCCCATGGGGGGGCTGACCACGGAAAGTGCCTTCACGCGCCTGGTGGTGGCCCAGCTTGAGGTGCTCTGCGAGGGCGAGACCCAATCCCGGGAGGCCCAGCGCGAAGGTGTTCTGGCCCTGATGGACGTCTGATGCAGGGCCTGGGGCTGGTGAAGTTATAGAAAAGGAGAGAGCCATGAGAGTACTTGCTTGCGATATACCTTCCCGGGAAGGAGATTCCGCAGAGGTTTGCGGATGGGTTCACCGGATCCGGAATCTGGGGGGTATCACCTTCGTGCTTCTGCGAGACCGTTCCGGCATGGTGCAGCTGGTCTACGATGAAGAGCCGTCCTTCGGTCAGGAGACGGTGGTTCGGGTTCGCGGCACCGTGGGGGCCAGTGAAAAGGCGCCTGGGGGGTACGAGATCCGGGCTGAATCTACGGAGGTTTTGGGCCTTGTTGCCGCCGAGTTACCCCTGCCGGTGAACAAGGAGCTGGATCAGGTTGGTCTTGAGACGATTTTGGACCATCGGGTGGTGTCCCTGCGAAATCCCCGAATACGGCGCATTTTCGAGGTCCAGTCAGAGCTTCTGGCGGCTTTTTCGTCGGCCCTGCGAAAACGGGGATTTACGGAGGTAAAGTCGAGCAAGCTCATCGGTTCCGGTACCGAGGGCGGCACGGGGCTCTTTTCGGTGGATTATTTTGGTGAGACCCTTTATCTGGCCCAGAGCCCCCAGTTTTACAAGCAGGCTATGGTTGCAAGCGGCCTGGAACGGGTTTTTGAGATCGGTGCTGCCTACCGGGCCGAAAAACACGATACGGCCCGCCATCTGAACGAGTATGTCTCACTGGACGTGGAAATGGCCTTTATCGATTCCGACTCGGATCTGATGGATCTGGAGACGGAGATTCTGGGCGAGATGTTTCAGTCCCTGACAGAGAATCACGGAAAAACCCTGGAAGAATACGGAGCGCGGGTCCCCGGGGCGGAGGAGTTCCAGAAGACTCCCCGGGTGACCTACGACGAGGCACGGCAGATCCTGAAAGAACGTACCGGAAAGAGTGTTTTTGAGATTACCCCCGAGGGAGAACGCGAGCTCTGCCAGTGGGCTCTGGACGAGGAGGGAGTGGAGGCGGTCTTTGTAACGGCTTTTCCCCGCAAAAAGCGGCCTTTCTACACCTATCCGGAGGGAATGAAAACCCGAAGCTTCGATCTCCTCTTTCGCGGACTGGAAATTACCACGGGGGGACAGCGGATTCACCGCTACCAGGAGCTTCTGGATACGCTTCCCCGCTTTGGTCTTACCGAAGAGGGTCTTGGCGATTATTGCTCCGTTTTCCGGTACGGCTGTCCGCCCCACGGGGGGTTTGCAATCGGCCTGGAGCGGCTTACCCAGAAAATACTGGGTCTCCAGAACGTGAAGGAGGCCTCGCTCTTTCCCCGGGACCGAAAACGGGTGCGTCCCTGAGGCGCACCCCCGCGGGGTTCATGAGAACCAGGTTTTTCTGGTAGTCTGGTGTTCCTATGAGTATTTACGCAGCGGCGGTCACGCTATTTCTGGTGGTCGATCCCCTGGGAAACATCCCGATTTTTCTGGGACTCCTGGGTAACGTGGACCCCGCCCGGAGAAAGGCAATCATTCTGCGCGAGATGGTCATTGCCCTGGCCATCCTCTCGGCTTTTCTCTTCTTCGGAAAATATATTCTCCAGGGAATGCATATATCCCAGCCCGCCCTGAGCATCGGCGGCGGGGTGATCCTCTTTCTGATCGCCCTCCGCATGATCTTTCCCCACCATGTTATTCCCGCCACAGAGGGGAACAGCACTCCCGGAGCACAATCTGCCGAGGAACCTCTGGTGGTTCCCATGGCGGTTCCCTTGATCGCCGGTCCTTCCACCATGGCCACGCTGATTCTTCTGGCCACGCAGCACCCGGATCGGATCATGGACTGGTTTCTGGCACTTCTTGTGGCCTGGCTTTGCGCAGCCCTGGTGCTGTTCTCGGCCGAAGGGTTGCGGCGTGTTCTGGGCCGTCGGGGGCTGGCTGCGGTGGAACGGCTTATGGGCATGATCCTTACCACCATGGCGGTGCAGATGCTCCTGGGCGGGGTTGAGATGTTTGTGGAAAACCTGGGTATTGTGGGTCTCTAGCCTGAGGCCAGGGCTATTGAGCCCCGGCCTTTGAAAGAACCCGCATGATTTCCGGCAGAAGCTGCTTCTTTCGGGAGAGGACTCCCGAAAGATCGAAGGTTCGTTCTGCCTGCTTCCGGAAGGGGAGGAGTGTTTCTCCCGCAGGATAGCCGCTGGAAAGAAGCAGGCTGTCCCGTTTGATCACGTCCGTTACCATGAGCATGGCCCAGTCGATACGCTTCTGGTTGGCCACATCCTCCAGGGCCTGGAGCAGTCGATCACGATAGGAGGCGGAGTCGCTCAAGGTGGTTACCTCCACCTGTCCGATACCAAAGGGAATGCCCTTTTGCTCGTAGAGTTTGAAGTCCGAGAGGATGATCTCCTGGGGTTCCCGCTGGCCCAGGGCTTTTATCTGGGCAAAAAGTTTCTGGGCGTGCTCTGCGGCGGAGATGCTCGTGATTGTCTCAAGACGAAGAATGGCCCGCCGGTCTGCTTCGGTGGTGGTGGGAGACTGAAGATTCACCGTATCGGAGATAATACCCGACAGGAGGAGCAGGGCAATATCGGGTTCGATGGCAAATCCTCGGGCCGAGAACTCTTCGTAGATAAGCGTGCAGGTGCTGCCCACAACACGGGTTGTCACCTCGATGGGGCTGTTTGTGGAGGGAGGGGCAAGACGATGATGATCGACTATCTCCAGAAGTTCCGCCTGCTCCGCGCCGTCCACGGCCTGAGAGAGCTCGTTGTGATCCACCATGATGAGTTTTGGCCGGGGGCGTTCGATAAAGGACCGGCGGCTCACGATACCGATAAACTCCTCCCCCTCAAAGACGGGAAGCCCCCGGTAGGAGGAGCTCAGGAGGAGCGCTTTTGCCTCATCGAAGGGCATATCTGCCTGCAGACGGGGCACCTGAGTGTCCATGATGGTGGAGACCGGTGAGCTCAGGCGAAGCATCCTGATCGACTCGGCTGTATCGGTTTCGGAGAGAAAAACGGATCCCTTGTATCCTTTAATCAGTTTTTCAATCTCCCGGGGCGACGTTATTCCCGTGAGAACGATCGCAGGGAACTGATTCTTCACGGCGCAGGCAATAATCTCCGGTATGTGGCCCACCACCAGTAGCGGAGGCGACTCCATGCGCTTCAGGCGTTTCAGGGACTGCTCCACCGGCATTGCCGAGGTGACCAGTGAAGCATCAAAGCGGTTTTGTGCGCCCCGCTGAAGGAGTGTTCCCGGCAGGACCTTCTCGAAGTTTTCCACAAGAAAGGTATAGATCGGACGGTGCTCCTGGTTTTGAGACGCCACGTAGGAGGTGATCTCGTTTACGCCTACCATGGCTGCAAAGGTTGAGTCCTGGGCAATAACGGGGACGGAGCTGATGGTTCGTATCTTGACGGCGTTGAAAACCTCCAGCACTGGATCGTCGGGAGCGATCAGTACGGGGCTTCGGCGTGCCACGAGCCCCACTGTGGGAGCGATCGTATCGTAGTGGGGAGGAACGGAAATCCCGGCCTGGGCAAAGACTTCCTGGATCTGATCGCTCAGAGGACCGCTGCGAATGGGCAGATAGGTAAAGCCCGGGTTCAGGCGTTGCTTTAGTGCGGCGTAGCAATGGGCTGCACAGGTGCTGTCCATGTCAGGATTCTTGTGTCCTGCAACAAATACTCGTTCCAAGGTGGTTCTCCGCATATTTAAAATCTTGTAGAAATCCAAGACTATCACAGGTTCCGCCGGGATGTCTCTTGGGTACCGGGGGGACGATAGTTCGAGGCGCCAAATTATCACATTATCTGAATATCTGCTCTTTTTCTTGATCTTATGATGATTCTGGTAGATGATATCGTCATGATGAATCGATGGGTGCGCTTTGCGGTATTGCAAACCTTGATCCTGCTCACTACGGGCAAGTGGATTGTTCTGGCAGCTCTGGCTGGTGTAATCGTGGGGATCCCCGTGGCGGCCTTTTTGCTCCTGCTGGATGCCGGCTCGGGGGCGGTGCGGCAGTGGCAGTGGTATTTTCTTCTGGTTCCGCTGGGGCTCTTTTTGAGCAGTTTTCTGGTGAACTGGCTTGCACCTGACGCGCAGGGCCACGGCACGGAAAAGGTGATCGAGGCTCTTCACGAAAAAGAGGGTATGATGCGCCTCCGGGTTATCCCGGTGAAGATGGTGGCCACGCTGATTACCCTGATCCTGGGAGGGTCTGCGGGAAAAGAAGGCCCCAGTGCCCAGATCGGGGCGGGGGTTGCCTCGGGGGTTGCCTCGATGCTACGCATGACACCCATCGACAGACAGCGCTTTGTCCAGTGCGGGATCAGTGCGGGATTTGCCGGTGTCTTTGGTACGCCCATCGCCGCAGCACTCTTCGCGGCGGAGGTGCTGCACATCGGCCGGTTTTCCTACAATCGCTTTCTTCCTTCCCTGATCGCCTCCTACTCGGCTCTCATAGTTACCCGTGTGCTGGGGGTCAGCCACCTGAGCTATAACGTGCCTGTTCAGATCGAGACGGAGATCATCATGCTGCTCCATATGATTGGTTTCGGAGCGCTTCTGGGGCTCATGGCGATTTTGCTGGTCTCCGGTCTGACCCGAACGGAGCACCTGGTGGAGCGTATTCCCCTCTGGAAACCCCTGAAGGGGGCGCTGGCCGGGCTGGTTCTTGTGGGGATCGTTTTTCTTACGGGAACAACCAACTATCTGGGCGTTGGCACGGGTGTTGTCGATGCTGCCCTGGATGGAGAGGCTTTTCGGGGAATTGCACCGTTTTTCAAGATCATCACCACCTCCCTTACCCTGGGGTCAGGGGGAAGTGGAGGAATCCTGGGGCCGATCTTTTTTATCGGGGCCACTTCGGGTAACTATTGGGCGCAGATTCTGGGGCAGAGCGTGGGCATGTTCTCGGCGATTGGCATGGTGGCTTTTCTTGCAGCCGCTGCGAACACACCGATCGCGGCGATCATGATGGCCATGGAGCTCTTCGGGGTGGCCACCGGGAGCTATGCTGCCGTGGCCTGCGCAGTGGCGTATCTTGTGGTGGGCCATGTGAGTGTCTATCCAAGCCAGATAATTCACCAGAAGAAGCCCTTCTTCATGGATCTTGAGGTGCACCAGGTGGAACAGGTCTTTGACCGCCGGGGAATTATCAATCTTTTTCGCTCTTTTTTCCGGGGATACCGGGATAACCCCGGCAGGGGGCTTTCGCTGGAGGGAAGAACCATAGAAGAGGAATCCCAGGGGTCGGGCGACACCGACGACCGGATGGATTACTAACCCCCGGTCTGCCGTGCCGCGCCGCTCCTTCCAAGGGGCGGCACGGCCGAGGAACGTATCAGGACTTGATCAGTGCCCGGACCGAGTCAAGAACTCCCTCCATGTCCGTGAGATTCAGAGGAAGGATGACCTGGGTTTCCTTGCGGGCCAGATGGCGGAGTTCTCCCAGATACTGTTCTGCCAGTTGCAACGAGAGGGCCTCGTCACCGCTGGGGGCCTCCAGGGCCTTGGCAATCTCCCGAAGCGAGGCTGCCGTGGCGGAGGCCAGGGCTCTGATCTCTGCGGCCTGACCTTCGGCCTCGTTGATCCATTTTTCCTTTTCACCCTCGGAACGATTGATGGACTCTTCCATTTCTCCCACGGAGTGGTTGATCTTTGACTCCATTTCTCCCAGAGATCGTGCTATTTGTCCGCGTTTCTCCCGCTCTGCCCGGAGCTGGGCTTCCATGGCCTGAAGAATCTCTGAAGGGACATCGATGTTCTGGATCTCGTAGCGAGTCACTTCCACGCCCCAGGCGCTGCCGGCAGCGTCTACTTCAGCCACGATGGCGGCGTTAATGCTGTCCCGTTCCTCGAAGGTTTTGTCCAGCTCCAGTTTTCCGATGACCGAGCGCATGGTGGTTTGGGCAAGTTGAACCGTGGCGTACTCGTAATTGGTGATTCCGTAACTGGCTTTTTTGGGATCCACCACGCGATAGTAGAGAACTCCGTCTACATCGACCTTGACGTTATCCCAGGTGAAACAGGGCTGGGTGGGAACATCGATTGCCTGCTCTTTCAGGCTGTGGGTATAGGCGACGCGGTCCAGAAAGGGAACCAGAATGTGGAACCCTGCGTGAAGGGTCTTGGCATATTTGCCAAGGCGCTCGATGACCAGAACAGATTTTGCCGGTACCACCCGGAGGCTGCGGAGAATGGACACGACCAGCACCACCGAGAGGGCTGTCAGAACGACTTGCAAGGGGAAGAGAGGATTCACGAAACACCTCCTGGGGTCGTATTGGATCGAAGGGAATCAAGAACAGCCCGGAGCTGCGCAAGATCTGCGGGCAGTACGGCGGTATTGCTTGTCTGGAGGATATCGCCGAGCCTGGCCAGAAATTGCTGGGCCACCCGGCCGGCTACAGCTGATTTTCCCTGGGGCAGGTCAATTGCCGAGGCAACCAGGCTGATTCCTTCGGCCGTGGCTGCAGAGATGATTTCCGTGGCCTGGGCGCGGCCCTCGGCCTCGTTGATCCGCCGCTGCCGTTCTCCCTGGGAGAGGTTGATCGATTGCTGGCGGTCTCCCTTGGAGCTGTTGATTCTGGCTTCGCGGATTCCCTCGCTGGAAAGAACCTCGGCCCGTTTTTCCCGTTCTGCCCGGACCTGTTGCTGCATTGCTTCCATGACCGTGGCGGAGGGGGTGATATCCCGGATTTCATAGCGGGTCACCTTGATGCCCCAGGGATCGCTGGCCAGGTCAACACTGCGGACGATGGCGTCGTTGATCTGGTCCCGTTCGGAAAAGCTTCGATCCAGCTCGATTTTTCCGATCTCGGAACGCATGGTGGTCTGGGCAAGCTGGGCCGTGGCAAAGCGGTAGTCATCGATACCGTAACTGGCTTTTTCCGGATCCACCACTTGCAGATAGAGGATTCCGTCCACCGATACCTGGACGTTGTCCTTGGTGATGCACAGCTGGGGCGGGACGTCGATAACCTCTTCTTTCATGATTTGCTTGTAGGAGACCCGTTGCACTACGGGGATAACCAGGTGGAGTCCCGGACCAAGGATGGTGTGGAACTTTCCCAGTTGCTCTACAACCCAGGCTTGCTGTTCGGGGACGATCCGGATCAGCTTGAAAAAGATGGTGAAGACCAGCAGCAGTAAGAGAACCGAGCTGATATACGCGGCGAAGATAGACATGGTAACGCTCCTTAGTTGGGGGGGTGATCTCCGCCGCCTTCGGCGGAGGAATGTGGGTCCTGCTCCTTCAGGGTTGGTTCGTGTTCTTCTTCCGGGGTGACCAGGTAGGTGACGTTGTCACGGCCCAGGATTGTTACGGTAGTTCCCCGGGGGATCGCCTCGCCGGCAGAGATTGCCTGCCAGGAGGTTCCCCGGAAACGGATCCGGCCGGGGTGTTCCGGGCTGATTGGTTCTATTGTTTCGGCGGTGGCGCCCAGATCTTCTTCGAACGGGCCGGGCTGGGGCTCACCGGGGGCTCCGCAAAACCAGGCCGAGAGGTATCGCCGCAACGCCAGAAGGCTGAGGCAGCTGGTGGCTGCCCAGAGAATTATCTGGAGATGGTAGGCTCCCTGAAGATGGGGAGAGAGCGCGATCACCAGAGCGTTGAGCAGGGCTCCCAGGCCGAAGAACACCAGGATGAACTCCGGAAAGCCGAACTCTGCCAGCAACAACAGCCCTCCCATAACGGCCCAGACTGCACTGTCCATAGAATACTACTGTAGGTGTCTTGGGACGCGGTGTCAATTCAGGTTGGCGGATTGGGGAACGATCCGGCGGGGTATGCGGGGCCGGCCAGTGTCCGTTAGGGGGACGCTTCGCGCAGAAAAAAATTGTAAAATCTGTCTTAATACAGTATCATATAAAGACAGGAGATTAATATGCAGTTTGATATAGCACATGATATAAAGCCGGTTTCATACGTAAAAAGCCATACAGCAGATATGCTAAAGTATCTGGCGGAAAAACAAAGTCCAATAATTATTACACAGAATGGCGAAGCGAAAGCAGTTATGCTTGATGTGGAAAGTTATCAAGAAATGCAAAATACCATGGCAATGATGAAATTAATTAGAATCTCAGAGAAGGATATACAAGAAGGAAATTTAAAATCAACTGAAGAGGTTTTCTCTGCGCTAAGGGAAGAACTTCAGAAATGAATCCAGAATATAAAGTATTTTGGACATCTTCTGCAGAAAAAGACTTGCTTGAGATAGGAAAATACATTGCAAAAGATAATGTTGAAATTGCGCTGAAAAAAATGGCTTTGGTTGAAGAAAAAGTAAAAAGATTATCATATTTCGCAAATGAGGGAAGGTTTATTCCAGAATTATTGGAGTATGAAAATAATAAGTATAGGGAAATTTTAGTATATCCATGGCGTGTCATCTATAATTTGGAAGAAAAAAATGTAATAATTATCATGGTAATCGATGGCCGCAGAAATCTGCAGGATATTTTGTATAAAAAATTAATGAAATGAATTCGACTAACAACTGCATCAACCCGATGCGCGCTACGCGCTCACGGGTTATGCAACCCTTCAGTGTCAGGCCAGGAGTTTGTGTGAGATCAGGATTCGCTCTACCGTTTCGGCCGTGGCCTCTGATGTCTGGAGAAAAGCGGATCCGGAGTGATAAAGTGGCTGATCGGCTATAATGAGGTGGGGCCGGGCCTGGGAAGGAAGGTTTTCGAGATCTTCCGGGGCGGGAAGTGCCTGAAAGATGACCCGCCTGGCGCGGCGTGCCAGGGCTGCGAGGGTTGCCTGGTTTGCCCGGGCGCAGTCGTCTTCCGACAGGGATTCTTCGAAGGCAGGGGAGTTCCCGAAGGTGCGGAGAAACTCCTGGTAGGGATGGGCCGTAACGGTACGGAGTGCTGCGGCGAGGCTCTCTGCCAGGGCGGGATTGCCTATGACGGCAACGCGCCGGAGAAACCAGGGCCGTACCGGCGGGGGCAGATGTTCCCAGTGTGTCCAGGGGTCTTCCCGGATCATCGATGCCGAAACAGGAATATTGCTCCGCGAGGGGTCCAGGGGGATAAATTGGGCTTTCAGATGTCGGGCCAGTTCGTGGCCGTAGGGTTCCGAGGCAAAGACGCGATCGATCTGCCCGGGCACAGCCTGATGGATCGCCTGAGCCCAGAGGGCCGGGGCCTGTGGTGAATCCCGGTGGGCCTGGGGGATTTCCTGGGTGATATGGAGGACTGTGCAGTGGGGAGCAAGCTCCTGCATCCACTGAAATCGTGTTTCACCGGGGATTATTTCCGACGAGAGGGTGCAGACCAGAATATAGAGGTGGTCCACCATGGCACGCGCAAAATCGACCAGGAAGAGATGACCGTTGTGGGGGGGCATAAAACGCCCCAGGATGACGCCGTTCATTGAGAGTGGTAGAGTATGCATATCTGAAGAGGGAGAATCAATGCGAAGAGGGGTGCTTGCGGGGCTTCTTTTGCTGGGTTGTGCGGTTCCGCTCGTGGCAGATCTGCCCTATTCGGTGGAAGCAACGGTTCGAATATACGGAGAGACCGGTCACAGGAGGGATTCCCTGGCTGTGGTGGATGAGGATAAACGGGATACCTGGGAATCCGGTTCTGCCGGGGAGGTTCTGGCGCAGCACCGGGTTGTTTCGGAGAGCGCTCTTTTTCTGGTTGATCACGGCATCTATTACGATCCCGCACCGAGAAGCTGGCCCCGGACAGGAACGGGTGGAACGGGAGCGGAGAATCCGGCCCGGGCCGAGATATCCCATGAAATATACCAGGCTTTCCTGAGGTCTTCCCTGGTCCCGGGGGCTGAGCTTACTGCGGGCCGACAGATTCTGTGGGAAGAGGGAAACCCGGCGGGGTTGTTTTTCTCTGTTACCGACGGATTGCACCCCCGGGGGGCGTTGCGGGACCGAAATCCCGGTTTTGACGGGGTGGAATTTCGGTTCGGTGGTGATTCCCGGCGGTTTCTTTCAGCCGCCCTGGCGTTTCAGGATGCCTTTGACGATACCGAGGGGACAGACACGCCCTGGCGCCTGGTCCGGGGAGCGTTCACGGCAGAGAGGGCTCTCTCGGAAGAACTTCGGTGGGGTGGAACGGTGGTGATGCAGAGAGACACCATGGTGCGACCCGGTGTGTATGCCTCCCGGGGGGGGGAACGCTTTCTGGGAGGGACAGAAATTGCCCTGGAGTGTTACAACCCCCACGAGCAGGACTGGCAACCCCGTGTTCTGGCGGGATTCTCCGGTGGGTTCCGGGAGGAGCTTCCCCAGGGGGGCTATCTGGAACTGACGGGAGAGTATCATTATAACGGTCTTGCCCTGAACCACACGAGCCAGGATCCTCCCTTTCAGGTAACCAGCGATGGAGCGGGCGCCTTTCTGCGCCCCGGAGAACACTACCTTCAGATGAGGCTTCGTCTGGAGGGATCTTCGCGCTGGCGAAGCGAACACCGGGTCACGCGGAACCTGGACGATCAGAGTATGCTGGTGGAACAGGAGATCCTCTTTCTGGGGATCCTTCCCTTTGAGGCGGGGGCCGAGATCATCTGGACCAGCGGGGCCGCCGACAGCGAGTTCGGTGCTTTTCAGGAAGATCTGCTGCTCCGGCTTTTTGCGGGAGTTCGGTTCTAGTCTCGTGTCCCGGGTGGTACAGGTTTTCCTCTGGGGCGGTTTTCTGCGAGTCCGATCCCTGATATGATCCGCCTTCCATGGCACAAAAGTTTTTCTCTTTTCTTGCGGTTGCGGCCCTGGTTGTTTCGGGGGGCCCTCTGGGGGCTCTTCCCTGGGACTGGTACGAGGTTTCGCCCGCTTTTCCCTATGAACTCTCGCTCCGCCGCGAGGTGGCGATTACCGCTACCGGTCTGGGTCTTACCGGTCTCAGTTATCTTCTGGAAGAGACAAATCCCCATACCACGGCGGCGGAATACGGGCCCGAACGGCTCGACAAGAGTGACATCAACCCCCTGGACCGGCTGGTGGTGAATCGGTACAACGAGACGCTGCAGGTTACGGGGCACGCCCTCTTTTTTGTGGCCCTCCTGGCACCGTTCCCTGCAGCGGCAAATCGCAACTTCTCCGAACTTTTTACCCTGGGGATGATGTACGGCCAGACCCTGCTTCTTTCCTACGGATCCAAGGAGACACTTCTCCATTTTTTCCCGCGCTACCGGCCCCATGCCTATTACGATGATACGCCAAAGGAGCACATGACCGATCAGGGATCCCGGAAATCCTTCTTTTCGGGACATGCCACCCACACCTTTGCCGCAGCGACCTTTGCAACGGTTATCATGGCCGATCTGGAGATGGAGCGCAGGACCCGGTATATGGTGAGTGCCGCCTCCTACGGGCTTGCCACGGGAGTCGCTGTGTCCCGTGTGGCGGCAGGGAGACACTTCATTACCGATGTTGCTGCGGGAATGGTCTGGGGAAGCGCCGTGGGCTGGCTTGTTCCAGCATTGCACCGCAGAAATACCGAGGCGCCCTTCCAGCTGGCTCCCACTCTGGATGAGGAGGGGTTGGGCCTGGAGGTTCGTGTTCCGTTGCGGTAGACGACGCCTGCGAGGGCGGCCTTACGGCCGGGACGAGACCGGAAAGGGGTTGGTGAAGGTGATTCCGTCGGATCGTTTCCGATGCAGTTCTGCCCGGACGTAGCGATCGATTCCCGGAATATCCCGGTAGGGAAGGGTCTCTCCCCGGTGGACCTCTCGCCCCAGAGATATCCAGCGCAGAGACAGGTCTTCCTCACTGGAACGAATGGTCACGGTTCCCTCCCGGGGGTCGTGGATGATGTGGGTGATGTCCGGAGCTGAGGTGGCCGTGGTAGTGTGGGACGTGTAGAAGGCTCCCCGTTCCATGGCAGAGCGCACCGTCCGGGGTGTTGCTTCTTCCAGGGGAAAGACAGAAAAGGCGTAGCCGATGTGGCCCAGCCGGTGGGCGTCGTCCGAGGCGAATCCCCAGAGGGGCCGCTCGGGCATCAGGGCCGAGAGAAGGGAATCCCAGAGATACCTGTCCTGGGGATATCGGTTATTCCGGTTTATGATTTCCAGACCCAGCAGATGGGGATACTCGAGGAAGAGATCGTAATACCATTCCAGGGAGTGAGAGTAGCGGCCGGGATGAAAGAGAACGGCCGCGCCCTGGCGCTGGCCGATCTGCTTCAGCACATCCTGGATGGTGATCTCCGCCCGGCGTTGTCCAAGACGGCCCACAATGGGACGGTAGCGGCGGCCGGCGATGTTGTAATTGGTAAAATAGCTGCCCAGATGGTGCACATCGGATATCTCGTTCCCCATAATTCGGATCATTTCCGGGTAGTTTTCCTGGCTGGTGTGATCGGGATCGGGCCAGGGCCAGGTCACGTGGTTGTGATCGGTAATGGCAAGGATGGTGTAGCCCCGCTGCTGGTATTCCTGGATCATGCGTCGGGGTGAGTAGAGGCCATCGCTGTAACGGGTGTGGGTGTGGAGATTTGCCTTGTGGGGAGTTGCTCTGGACCAGTCGATTTCCTGATAGGGGTTGTGGAGAAGGATATCCCGGGGCGGAAGATCTTCCGGGAGCGGAACGGTATACAGGGGGTGCCCTTCTGCAGGGGATCCTGTCGGCGCGGGACCGGAGGCGGCTCGAAAAAAGAACGGGAATGCCACAAAAAGAACAGGGATAAAGAGAGCGCCCGCGAGAATCGTCTTCATCATGGTTTGATTATAGCATTCTTCCCCGGGTCTGCTATACTGGTGGCCATTATGAGGTGGCCATGGCCCGGCTGGAGTACGGTATCGATTGAACGCAAGGTCCGTTTGGTCATTTCTATCTTTGCAGCAACGCTTATCATTTTGGTGACGGTAGTTCTTGGTCATCAGGCCTATCGAAGACTTCGGGTACAGCGCCTGGAAAGTACCAGACAAAGCCTGGTGCTGGTTCGGGAAAAAATTGAACTTCTCGGAGAGAGTATCGAGCATTACTCCCGACTTATCAGTGCTTCTCCGACGGTTCAGGAGGCTCTGCGGGAACGACAAGGTGATTCGGGACCTCCCTCGTTTGAAATGACACGACGCGTACACGGTCCCATGAACAGCATTGTCTATCCTCGATCCAAGGTAGATTCCTTGATAATTCATGATCGCGAAGGCTACCGTTTTGCTTCAGGCTTTCTGTCGGCAGTGGAGGATATTCCTCGAGACGCTCGCCTGTGGTTGCTGGAAAACCGGGGAGAACTGCTCTGGCGTCCTACCCATAGCAGAAATCATACTCGTGACGGGCGACCTCTCCCGCTTCTTTCACTGGCTCGGGCAATCTACGACTGGAACACCGGAAATCATCTGGGATTTGTTGAAATTTACCTGGCCGAGCGCACCCTGGCTGATTTCTACGAGGAGGTTTCTCTGGGCCCTGGAAGTGAGATCTATTTGATTGATCGCCAGGGCGTGATTATTTCTGCTCGAAACAAGGATCGACTTTTTACCCGTCTCGAATCATTTCGCTCTGGCCAGGTTCAGGTTTCCCGGGGGCAGTCTCTCTTCTTCTTTGAGACGATACCGGCCACAGGGTGGGCTGTAGCAGGTGCAATTCCCCGTGGATTGGTTTTCCGGGATCTTTTCCCGGCGCTTTTGACGTTCGGGTTTTTGGGATTTCTGGGTGTGTTGGTTACCATTGTGGCGGCCAGAGTTATTGCTTCCTGGTTTTCTCAGCCCCTTCGTGCCATGGCAGAAACGATGAACGACGTTGCCGCTGGGGATATGGAAGTTCGGGTGGAGATAACAAATCGGGACGAGCTGGGACATCTGGCCCGAACGTTCAATGAAATGCTGGACAGAATTTCGTCTCTTCTGGAAGAAATCAGAGAGAGTCATGAGGCGGAGCGGGAACAGGCTCTTGAGGCGATGCGGCTGCGGATGAATCCACACTTTCTCTACAACACGTTGGATACCGTGGCCGGTCTGGCCGAAACTGGGGCGGCTCATGATATTCCGTCCTTTATTCAGACGCTGTGTCGATTTTATCGTCGGGTTCTGGGTGGGGGCCGGAGCGTTTCCACAATAGGCGAGGAGCTCGCTCTCTGCGATGATTACCTGAAACTACTCCAGGTTCGGTATCGGGGGGCTTTCGCATGGAAGATAGAAGCGGATCCGCTGATTTCTGAAGTCCCCTTGCCGAGGATGCTGCTCCAGCCAGTGGTGGAAAATGCGATTTTGCATGGCCTGAAACCTTCTCCCCGAGGAGGGCTTTGCACCATAAGGGCCACTTCAGAAATTGAGGGGGCCTTGATACGGGTTCATGACGATGGTGCAGGGTTTTCTCCCGGAAGTCACAGAAAAGGGTTTGGTTTGTCCAGTGTAACCGAACGGCTGGAGACGGCTTTTGGCTTCTCCGGTCTTGTTCAGGTTCATTCAAAGCCCGGTGAGGGAACGGAGGTCTGCCTTCTGATTCCCCGGGCAGGGAAATACCCGCGATTAAGAGAAGGTCTGGAGAACAGGTGAGAGAGGAAAAAACCGTTCTGCTTGTGGATGACGAACCTCTGGCGCTGGATCGTCTTCGGGGTGCTTTCTCTTGGGAAGAGGCAGGTTTCTCGCGTATTCTCCTGGCCTGTGATGGGGCGGAAGCACTTCGGTGTTGTCGCGAAGAGACCATTTCGTTGGTCGTAACCGATGTCGTTATGCCTCGTCTTGATGGTTTATCACTGGTGGAAACCCTTCGTCGAGAGGAGTACCAGGGAGAGGTAATCGTTTTGACGGGACACGATGACTTTTCCTTTGCGCGTCGGGCTTTGCGATCCCGTGTGCGGGACTATGTGCTCAAACCGGTGGATTCAGAGGAGCTCCTTCGGGCAGTGCGAGAAGTGGTTATGTCCCAGAAAAGGAAGGATCCTTCAGAACGGCTCTGGTTTACACCATCTCCTTTGATCCAGGGGGAGAGGGTTCTATGCGTGGCGGTTCAAGGATTTGGTCTCTTTCCCGATTCACCGAGCCTGCTCAGCCGCGAAGTCCTCCTCTGGGTGGAAAAAGTCCTTTTTCCCGGCCTCCCGGTGAAGGAGGTTTTGCTCGGTCAGGAATGTGATGCCGCGGGAGTGGTCTTGTTTTTCCGAGGCCAGACAATTGAATATTCCTCTATCACTGCCCTTTTGAACCCGGCAGAGGATCTTCGTCAGGGTCTGTGTGCCGGTGTTGTTCTGGGCGAGGTTGAAACGGAGGATTTCGACCGTTCTGCGGCTCAGATCTGGGCTACCTTGGCAAAAGAGAGGGCGTTGACGAGACGGTTTTTTCCGGATGCTCCCCTGGAGCAATCGTGTTCGGCTGAAGCTGTTGGGTCTGCTGGTGCGGTTGAACCTGATATGATTCGGGGAATTCAGGTTCAGATCTTTGCCGCCTTGATGCAGCGCGATGCTCACCTGGTTGGAGAGTTTCTGGAAAAACTTTTTACCCTGCTGGGGGAACGGCTCCCGTCGTATCGTGTTCTGGAACATGTTCTGGCCGATCTGTTTTTGTATGTTTTTGCGTACGATACCCGGGGAAGGGATAGGGTTCTTCCTCGGGAGGTTGCCGAGATTCTCGGAAACTCCCGTGATCTGGAAGATGCCCGGTGTCAGCTTGTACAACGACTGACTGGAGAGTTTTCCCGGTTATCTTCTCCTTGCTCGCCCGCTTTGCGCCATGTCGATGCTGCGCGGCAGGTTATGGAAGAACGCTTTGCCGATTCCCGTTTGTCCCTGAATGAGATAGCTCAGGGAGCTGCGGCGAATCCAAGTTACCTTTCCACGCTGTTCAAGCAACAAACGGGGCAATCTGTGACAGAGTATCTTACCGCTCGAAGGCTGGAACACGCGCTTACGGTTATGCGTGAGGGTGCTTCTGACCTGGGGGAAGTTGCCTCGGCCTGTGGGTACCAGGATCCTTACTACTTTAGCCGTTGCTTTAAGCGTCACTACGGCGAAGCTCCCTCGGTCGTTCTCCGGCGATTTCGACAAAAGACAAAATAAATCCGAAATCTTCCAATAAGAATCCATTCACGGTACGAAAAAGGCGGTGGACAATACCAGCAGGCCAGATGCATGCCGCGATCTGGAATTACGAAAGGAGTTGGTATGCGAATAATTCGGACCGGGATTGCTGTTGTAATGGTTTCTCTCTTTTTTTGCGGTGTTTCCGGTGATGTCCGTGCTGGCGGTACTGGAGAACGAAAGGGAGGCCGCCAGGAGATTCGTGTTCAAACCCGTTGGGCCAGTGATGCTCCCCATGAGGCCGCGTTTCAGCAACTGTTACGGGATTTCGATGATCTTCACGAGAATGTGAGAGTCGTCGATGAATCGGTGGGAAATGAGATCTCTTTCAACGATCGGCTGCGAACGGCGATTGCTACCGGGAATACTCCTGACGTGGTCTATACCTTGGGAGGGGCTGCTTTTCGGCAATACGCAGAAAACGGGGTCTATCTGAATCTGGAACCTTTTTTGACGGAAGATCCGGAATGGCAGGATTTCTTTCTTCCCCTTTTTGAAAACTGGCAGTTTCAAGATCTGGAGGGAGTATATGGTGTTCCCTACGAATCATATGGGGTGGGAATATTCTATAACAGGCAGATCTTCCGGGACCTGGGACTTGAACCTCCGAGGACAGTTGAAGATTTCGAGATAGTGGCCGAGGCCCTCATGGAAAAAGGGATTGTTCCCATGGCGATTGGAAACCATGCGATCTGGCGGGGCGGTCATCTCTTTACAAATCTGATGCTCAAGCGCCATGGAGCGGAGATTGCCCACGGTCTGGCCGATCGATCGATTCGGTGGGATGGTCCCGAGGTGCTCGAGGTGCTTGACCTGATTGATAACTGGCACAGGCGGGGGTTTTTTGGGGACAACGTGGTGACGGCCTCTCACAACGAAGAAGTAGCGCTTTTTCATGGTGGTGATACTGCCATGCATATGGACGGAAGTTGGTACATCGGTTCTGCGAATGCTTCGCCTCTGGCTGAGCATATAGGGTTTATTCCTTTTCCTTCCTTTGCTGACTATCCTCAGCACCGAAGGGTCTGGATGGGAGGTGCTGCCGGGGGTCTTTCTCTTTCAGGGACCATGTCGCCTGAACGGCAGGAGATTGTTATTTCCCTGTTGAAGTTCCTGACTTCTCCCGAGGCTTTTGCCACGATTCAGGAGGCTGTGGGTGGTGGAGTTTACCCGGTTCGTCTGGAGGTGGATTCTGACGCCGTAGACCGGCTGACAGCGGAGCATGCGCAGGCACTTGCAGACGCCCAGGCTCTTCGAACCGATCTGGATTCCTACGATTCTCTTCCGCAGATGACTGATCGTCTCAGGAACAGCATTCAGGGGATGTTTGCAGGACAGACCCCCCGAGAAGCTGCCCGGGAGATTCAGCAGGAAGTGGACCGGGGTGGCCGGTAAGTCAAGGGCTTGAGCGAGGAGGTCCCCGATGATGGAGTCCAGGTCGGCCAGGCCGGTTTTTTCCACCCTCTGTTTTCTGATGCCGGCGGTGCTTTTGTACGTGGGTTGCATGGTCTACCCAATAGTTGATGCGATTCATTTGAGTTTCCATACCTGGAACGGTATTCCCGTTTCTCCTTTGGAGTTTCGGGGGTTTGATAATTACCGGTTCGTTTTGGAGAGTCAGGAGTTCCGGGTGGCCCTGCGAAACGTGGGGGTCTTTCTATTGCAGGGAGTTCTCTTTCAGGGGCCTCTTGCTTTTGTCCTGGCGCTGGTTGTTACGTCGACGCTTCGGGGTGCCCGATTGTTCAAGGTTGCGTATTTCCTGCCCGTGGTTCTTCCGGTTACGGCCGTGGGCATCCTGTGGAAACACATCATGAATCCAGCCACGGGGGCCATAAACACCTTCTTTCGGACTGCGGGATTCTCCGGTCTTGCTCAAAACTGGCTCGGAGATCCCCAGATGGCAATTTTTTCGGTGGCCTTCGTGAGCGCCTGGGTTTTTGCGGGGCTGAACATGATCATATTTTCGGCAGGTCTGGTTTCAATTCCCGACGAGTTATACCAGGCCGGCGCCATTGACGGAGTGGGATATCTGGGCGCGCTGTTTCACATTACGGTTCCCCTGATGCGGGAAAGCTTCCGCCTCTATTTCATCCTGATGGTGACGGGCTCACTGAAGGTTTTCGACATGATTTTCGTGATGACCGGTGGGGGGCCAAATGGCGCATCCGATGTCCCTGTGACGATGCTCTATTATCAGGCCTTTAATTATTCCCGTTTTGGTGTTGGAAGCGCTATCGGAGTTATCGTGTTACTCCTGAGTCTGCTTGCGACGGGTGTGCTTCAGAAATTATTCGCCCCCAGGGAGGATCTATGATCGTTCAGACCTGTGGCTCCAGGAGATTTCTCTCGGCAGGACGTCTGGGCGGGTACTGCTTTGCCGGAATATGGGCATTGCTCACCCTGTATCCCCTGGTCTTTTCCATTCTCTCGTCCTTCAAATCCACCGACGAGATCTATTATAACCCTTTTGCTTTGCCGCAGATTTGGCGGATTGGAAATTATGCTGCTGCCTTTGGCCGCCACAACATGGTTCTGGCAATCGGGAATAGTCTGTTTTTCGGAATAGGAGCAACCGCCTTGGTGCTGGTGACGGCAAGTATGGCCGCCTTTGCTCTGGCGCGGTACCGATTGCGATATCTGCCCTGGGTGTTTCTCTTCTTTGCGTTGGGAATCATGATTCCGATCCATTCAACCCTGATACCCCTGGTTCGCATGATTAACCGGGCAGGCCTGGCAAATCGCTATTCTTCGTTGATTGTTCTCTACAGCGGGTTCAGTGTTCCCCTGGCGGTGTTAATCATCACCGGGTTTATGCGGGGAATCCCGGCGCAGCTGGAGGAGAGCGCGATTATCGACGGAGCCAGGCCAGGGCATGTGCTCTTTCGGATTGTACTTCCCCTGAGTACACCGGCTCTTGCCACAGCGGGAATCATTACCTTTCGGGGGATCTACAACGATTTGATTTTTGCCTTGCTTTTTATAAATCGCCCCAGAATGAATACGATCTCCCTGGCGCTTTTGCGATTCCAGGGATCCTGGCACATTGAGCTGGGACCTGTCTTTGCTGCGGTGACGGTGGCGATCATACCCATGATTGTAATTTATATGCTCTTTCAGGAACGAATTGAGCATGGTTTGGCGGCGGGCGCCCTGAAGGAGTAAAGGCCATGACAGATCAGACCTACAGTAATCCTGGACAGAGCCATCTGTCGTTTCGCCAGGTTCACCTGGACTTTCATACAAGCGGTCATATCGGAGGGGTCGGTGCAGACTTTGATCCCGAGGAATTTGCCGAGAGACTGGCGACGGCCCATGTTGATTCGATCACCTGTTTTGCCCGGTGCCATCACGGATATCTTTACTATCAATCGGAAAAACATCCGCATCTTATCCATCCGCATCTGGAACGGACCAATCTTCTGGACGAACAGATTCACGCCCTTCGCGAGCGGGGAATAAGGGTTCCTCTCTATACCACGGTGCAGTGGGATGGATGGATGATGCGAGAGCATCCCGAATGGTGTTGTCAGGATGAGCACGGAGGATGGCACGGGCAAAGACCGCTGGAGGCGGGGTTCTATGCGACGCTCTGTGTGAACACCCCCTACCGGGATTTTCTCTTTGACCATACCCGGGAGCTTCTGGAACGGTTCGCCCCCCAGGGTCTGTTTTTTGATATCGTGAGGGATGTTCCGTGCCTGTGTCCCTGGTGTCTCTCAGGAATGGAACAAGAAGGGTTGGACCCCTGGAATGAAGAAGACAGAATGATTTTTGCACGGCACGTGGCGGACCGGTTTCGGCTGGAGATGTCCGAAATGATCAGGAGGACGAATCCTGAGTGCGCCGTTTTTTACAATGCCTCTCACGTGGCGCCGAGACTTCGCTCGTCTCTCGAAAGCTTTTCTCATCTGGAGATTGAGTCTCTTCCCTCGGGAGGGTGGGGGTACACCCATTTCCCCTATGTTGTCCGCTACGCCCAGGGGCTGGGGAAAGAAATGATTGGCATGACCGGTAGATTTCATACCTACTGGGGTGATTTTCACTCATACAAAAATAAAGCAGCCCTGGAGTTTGAGTGTTTTCAAATGCTTGCCCACGGGGCGGGTTGCTCTGTGGGGGATCAACTGGTTCCCTCGGGAAAGCTCGATATGCATGCCTATGAGCTCATCGGGGATGTGTTCCAACGGGTCCAGGCGGTGGAACCCTGGGTGCGGGGAACCAGGCCGCTTGGCAGAATTGCCCTGGTCACGACAGAAGAATGGTCACAGTCAGAACAGCCTTTGGAAATGATTGGTGCTGTGCGGATTCTCCAGGAGTGTGGGTTTCAGTTTTCCGTGATCGATCTTGCATCGGATACGACGCCCTACGAGTTGCTGATTTTTCCCGATAAAGTTCCGGTGACGTCCCGGACCAAGGAGTTTGTTGATTCATTTTTGGCGGGTGGCGGACGGGTGCTGGCAACGTTCGATGCTACGTTTCCAACACTTGGTGTTGTTTCTGCACCGCAGCATCTTTGCGATGGTACAGGGGAGGATCCTCACGGAAGGGTCTATGAGAGGAATGATTTTGCTGATTATCTTGTACCTCTGGGGCCTCTTGGAAGGGATCTGCCTGAAACGCCCCATGTGATGTACCTGAGGGGCCGGGAGGTAATTCCCGGAGAGAAGGGGCGGGTGGAGCTTTCGATCACACCGTCTTTCTTTGACCGCTCACCCCGACGATACTGCTCGCATCAGCAGAGTCCCCCCGATAGGTCCCGCACGGGGTTACCTGCGGTGATATCCACGGACCGGTCTTTGTACTTTGCCCACCCCCTATTCACCACCTACTGTGAACGGAGCCCCCGATGGGTAAAATTGCTGGTTCGAAACGCTGTGGAGGAACTGATCGGTCAGGATGTGTGCAGTCACGATGGCCCTTCAGGTTTGATCAGTACCGTTCGGTATCATCCGGAAAAGCGATGTCTCCTGGTACATCTTCTTTATTATGTTCCAGAGAGGCGCGGCCGTTCTCTGGATGTGATCGAAGATGTGGTTCCTCTGCACGACCTGACAATTACACTGCGTCCACGGGGGAAATTCAGGATTAGCCGTGCTGAAATTGTTCCCGATCAACAGATCCTGCCGATTCTGGCGGGTGAGAACGATGAAGTCCGGATAACTGTACCCTGTCTTCAGGGGGCGGCAATTATAGCATGCTCCTGCCAGGGGGTTCCGTAGTTGTTGGAGCTGGCAATCTGCCCCAGGGGTTTGCGCTTCTTTGGTGGTCTGATCCCCGGGGGATTGCCCTCGGGTGAGGGGTCACCGCCAGAATAGCCCAGGGTGATCAGGAGCGCGATTCGTCGTGACCGGGGCACACCCAGGAGCCGGGCTGCCGCCCGTTCCTGGAACCAGCCGATCATGCAGGTTCCCAGCCCCAGTTCCTCTGCCTGAAGGCAAAAATGCTCAGCCGATATGCCGATGTCCAGGAGATAAAAGGGTTTTCGTTTGAGAAAGGCCCCAACGCGGGAGCTGATGTTGGGCCGCTCTGCCACTACTGCCACGATCACCGGGGCTTGCTCGACAAAATTGTTCAGTTTTCCTCCGGGGGCGCGGGTGAGCAGGGCCAGAGTGCGCACCCTCTCGGGCTCGGTGACCACCAGGTAATGCCAGGGCTGGGCGTTGCAGGCCGAGGGAGCCAGGCGCGCTGCTTCAAGACACGTCTGGATTGCCTCGGTCGGGACCGGTCGGGATGAGTAGGATCGAAGGCTGCGTCGCAGCTGAACCAGTTCCTGAAAGCTCATGGGAACAGACTATACCAGGATCAGGGGAGTATGAAAGGGTCCTTCCTGCCAGGAATGATAAAAGAATATCGATAGACTTCTTTTGGCGTTCGCGCTAGGCTTTGGAGAGATAGCCTCCAGCTTTGATGAGTGCTCAGGTTGCGGGGCAGGAGATTTTTCCAAGGAGTAAAGCAGTGAAAATAGCAGTTGCCGGGACCGGCTATGTAGGTCTCTCCAATGCGGTGCTTTTGGCGCAGCATAATACGGTGGTTGCCCTGGATATTCTTGAAGAAAAGGTGCGGCTGATTAATACCCGGCGTTCGCCCATTGTCGATGCAGAAATTGAGGCGTACCTGGCGGAGAAGGAGCTGGACCTCACGGCCACGACGGATAAAAAAGCCGCCTATACCGGTGCGGAGTACGTTATTATCGCCACGCCCACCGATTACGATCCCGGAACAAACTACTTTAACACCTCCACGGTGGAGGCCGTGATTCAGGATGTTCTGGATATAAATCCGGAAGCGGTCATGGTGATCAAATCCACCGTTCCTGTGGGCTATACCCGGGATGTATGCGAGCGTTTTGGAACGACGAATATTATCTTTTCCCCGGAGTTTTTGCGGGAGGGCCGGGCGCTCTACGATAATCTTTACCCCAGCAGAATAATAGTGGGCGAGGATTCCGACCGGGCCCGAAGGTTTGCGAATCTTCTTGCCCAGGGGGCAGCAAAGCAGGATATATCCATCCTCTTTACCAATTCCACCGAGGCTGAGGCGGTGAAGCTCTTTTCCAACACCTATCTGGCATTGCGGGTTGCCTATTTTAACGAGCTGGACAGCTACGCCGAGGCCCATGGTCTTGATGCGAGGCAGATTATCGAGGGGGTGGGGCTTGATCCGCGGATCGGGGATCATTACAACAATCCCAGTTTTGGCTATGGGGGCTACTGTCTGCCCAAGGATACCAAACAGCTCCTGGCAAACTACGATGCTGTGCCCAATAACATCATCAAGGCCATTGTCGATGCCAACAGGACGCGGAAAGATTATGTGGCCGATCGGATTCTGGCCAAAGGACCAAAAACAGTTGGGGTCTATCGACTTACCATGAAGACCGACAGCGATAATTTCCGGGCCAGCGCAGTTCAGGGTATCATGAAACGGATTAAGGCCAAGGGTGTTCCCGTTGTGGTTTATGAACCGGCCTTGCAGGAAGAGGAATTCTATAACAGTCCTGTGGTGAAAGATTTCGAGGAATTCAAGGCGATCTCCGACGTGATTGTCTCGAACCGGATGCATCCGGAACTCGAAGATGTGCGGGAAAAGGTCTACACCAGGGATCTCTTTACAAGAGACTGAAACCGGGGCTGGATGCGGGACCGACGGGGTGATCCCGGGGGCAGAAGAAGGGGACACGCCAAAGGGATCTTGCGGTCCTGACGAAGGCGTACTACCATAGAGGCATGGGTATTTTTGACACCGTGCGGTTTGACCCTCCCCGGGCATGCGCAAATTGCGAAACCGCTATCACCGAGGTTCAGACCAAGGTTTTTGAGCCGGGGCTTCGGGAGTATCACGTGGGGGATCTCGTGCAGGGATCGCCCATTCTCAGCGGTGTAATCCGGGAAGAGTTGTACTGTCCGGGTTGCGCAGGATCCGATCACCGAAAACCCCAGTTTGTCTGGTTCTCCCTCTGGCACACTCTGCTGGTGGGAGTCTATGACACGCCCCAGGAGGCCGAGGCGCGGCTCCAGGAGGTGGACCGGGCAGAACTTCTGAATTACCTGGCCCGCCACCAGCAAGCAGCCCTTACCTGGCATGATCGGTTCTCACGCCTCTACGGCGAGTTGCAAAACTACCAGGATTACCTGCGGGCTTCTCCTGAAGAACAGCAGGATCGGGAAAATATGCGGTTTTTCCGCATCCGGGAGATTCTGGCAACGGATGATCCCCTGGCGGCACTTGTCAGCAGTAACAAGCCCCAGAATCCCGAAGACGAGACCGAGGTGGGCAACGAGGGATTGTGAGGGCTTGACAGCCCCATGAAGCCCGGGTAGCCTCAGGTCTCAATATGACAACGATTGAAAATCCCTGGCGGGGTTGGTATGCAGAGTATTGTTCGGAACGGCGGCGGTCCAAAGGCGACCTCGCTGTTCCTATTGAAATGGTGGCACCGGAATTTCCGGTGCCATTTTTTTTGCGCTTTTTCCCGGAGGGTTTTCGGGTCTGGCCGAAGGCGGCGCTGGCCAGAGGGGGTGATCAATGAGCAGAGAGGCACCCTTTCTCGGGCGGACCCTGGCTGTTATTGAAGACCTGAACCACCAGGAACGGCTCTACCTCTACGGGCAAGCCCGGCGATTGAAAGAGGCAATGGCTACGGGGAATAAAGCGGAACTGGACCGCTTCAGAATAAATGATCCGGACTTCGGGTTTTATGAAGTCTTTCTGGAGGACAGCACCCGTACCCGGGAGTCCTTCAAGAACGCAGCCCATTTTCACCGCATGAAGTTTTCCGAGTTTAACGCCGAGAGTTCGTCTTTCAACAAATCCGAGAGCTATGTTGATACTTTCTCAAACCTGGTGGGCTACGGCAACCGTATTTTTGTGGTGCGCACCAAACTCGAGGGGGTGTGCAGGCATCTGGAGGAGCGATTGCAGGAATACCGGCGACGCCATGGCTTGTCCTGGCCGGTTTCCTTTATCAACGCCGGTGATGGCCGTCACGAGCATCCCACCCAGGAGTTGCTGGACGAGTTTACCTTCCTTGAGGATCTGAATTGGTCGCACGAAAAAATCCACCTTGCTCTGGTGGGAGACCTCTATCACGGTCGGACGGTTCACTCCAAGGTACGCGGTCTGGGGCTTTTTCAGAAGGTCCAGGTTGATCTGGTTGCGCCCCGGGAACTCTCCATGCCCGCGCATTACGTGGAGGAGATGCGCAGCCAGGGCTTCCAGGTGCGCGAGTACCGGTCAATTGAAGAGTATCTCTCCCTGGGGTGCGATCCCGGCGGAGTGGCTCCCCAGTGGTATTTCACGCGGCCCCAGCTGGAAAGAATGGGAGACAGGATTCTGCGGCGTCAGGGCGAACTCCGGGCGGCGATCACCTTTGACCCGGCGGATACGGTAAAACTGCCTCGGGGGACACGCTTTTATCACCCCCTGCCGAGGCACCGGGAACATCCCACGATTCCTGTGGCGCTGGACGATACCGAATGGAACGGCTGGGAACGGCAATCCTCCAACGGCTGGATTGTGCGAATCGTTCTCTTGGCCATGCTGGGAGGAAAGATCGGTGATGATTACCAGGGACCCCTGGGTTCTGTTCCACAGGACGATGAGGACTGCGTTACCGAGCTTCCTCTGGCAGGTTCCGGCCCCAAGCGCTACTCCGAGGGTATCCGTCCAATTCGGGATGGCCTGGTGCTGGATCACATCTGCGCCGGAGATTCGGCCCCGGCGATCAGGGAGCATCTGGCAACGCTGATTCGGGTGATGGAACTTCACGGCACGGGAGGAGAGTGGGTCTCCACGGGAGAGCAGAGTGGGACCAAGGGAATCCTCTTCCGCCCGGGGTATCCCGATCCTGACGAGACGACGGTTCGCAAACTGGCCGCCGTTATTCCGGGTGCTACGGTGAACGTGATTCACCGGGGCGAGGTACAGCGGAAGATTCGCCTGGGCTTTCCCCCGCGTATCGAGGAGCTGCCCGAACTGGTCTGCCGGAACGAGGCGTGTATTACCCATCCTGCCAATGGAGAGCACATTATTCCCCGGTTTCGGCGTACCGGCACGGACCGGTATGCCTGCGCCTATTGCAGCAAAACCCACAGCTTTCAGGAAATATGGAAATGATCTATCCGCAGAAGGGGCGGACACAACGAGGGAGACGAAAGAATGAGATGTGATCACAGTGAACCGGAGCAAAATGCTGAAACGGTGGGGCGCGAGGCTGCTGCCTTTGCCCTGGAAATCGGGGCAGTGCGGCTCTCCCCGGAGGATCCCTTCACCTGGGCGTCGGGGTATCGCATGCCGATTTACAACGACAACCGGTTGCTCATGCGGTACCCCCGGGGCCGGGCCCTGGTGCGGGCTGGTTTTCTCGGGCATTCCGGACTGGGTGAGGCCGGTGATATTCAGGGTGTGGCCGGGACGGCCAGCGCCGGAATTGCTCCTGCGGCGGTTCTGGCCGAGGCCTTGGGTACCGATTTTTACTACGTTCGTTCCAGCGTGAAAGGTCATGGTCTGGCCCGAAAGATCGAGGGTCTCAGCAGGGAAGAGGGGCTTCTTGCCAAGCCGCTGGCTGGTCGCCGCATTCTTCTGGTGGAAGATCTGATCTCCACCGGTGGGAGCGCTGTGGCGGCGGCCGAGGCGCTCCTGGAGGCGGGGGCTGATCTTGTGGGGTGCGGAGCCATTTTTTCCTACGGTTTCGATGAGGCTCCCCGGGCTTTCTCGCGCCTCGCCACGCCCTGTCCGCTCTGGACGATCTTTGATCTGGAGTGTCTTCTGGGCGTTGCGGCTGAACAGGGCGGTTTGAGCCAGGAGGATATGGAGACGATTCGCCGGTGGCGACAGGATCCTTTCGGGTGGGGAGAAGGGCGATGAACAATTATCGTGATACCCTCCGGGAATCGGCGGTGCGGGCTGGATCTCTTCTGTGTGTGGGGATAGACCCTGTTATGGACTGGCTTGGCTACGGCCGGGAGGAACCTCAGCTGGGAGGGCCATCGCCGGAAGAGGTGATCCTGGAGCATCTACAGGATTTCCTCGATGTGGTGGATCACTCGGGGCTTCTGCCGGGAGCGTACAAGCCGAATTTGGGATATTTTCATGCCCTGGATCGTCCCCGTCAGGGGGAATACCAGGGGTCGCGCACGCTGGCAAAGATTCTTGATCTTCTTCAGGAGCGGCAACGGGGAATTCCGGTGATTCTGGACAGCAAGCGCGGCGATATTGCCCGATCCAGCGAAAACTACGCCAGTGAGGCCTTTCAGGTCTGGGGTGCCCAGGCGGTGACGGTCTCGCCCTGGATGGGCGACGATTCGGTGACCCCCTTTTTCATGGAGGGCCGGGGAGTCTACGCCCTGGCCCGGACAAGCAACCCCGGAGCGGCGCGGTTCCAGAACCTTCCGGTTGTAACTTCCCGGGGAGAAACCCCGCTGTTCCGCGAGGTGGTCCGGGTTGTTCAGGAATGGAGCAGGACCTTCCCTGGTGTGGGGATTGTTGTTGGTGCCACGGCTCTGGAGGAGTTGGGCGAGATTGTGGCGTACCTGGCATCAGCTCCGGTGCCACTCCTGATTCCCGGTGTGGGAAAACAGGGCGGCTCCGCCGAGGCGACCCTGGAGGTGCTTCGCTCTGTCGGTTACCCTCTGGAGCTGGTTCGGGTGAACGCATCGCGGGGAATACTCTTTCCCTGGGTTCCTGCCGAGGCGCCCCGGGGCCGAAGGGAACGGCGGGATGCCCTGGCTGAAGCGTATCGATCGATGCACCAGGCCCTGGCGCTCCGGGACGGCGAGGCCCTGCAGTGAGTCCCCGGGAAGTGCCTCTGGCCACGGTGAGCGGCGTGGCCTCAACGAACCCCGCCATGCTCGACTGGTTTGCCCGGAACACCGTCGTGTCGATCCTCACGACCAAGAGTATCCAGGTGGAACCCAACCCGGGCAACCGGGAGCCGATCCTGACCGAGCCCGAGCCGGGATCCTTCGGCAACGCCGTGGGGCTCCGAAACCCCGGGCTGGCCGAGACGGTGAGGGAACTGCAGGAGTTGGCACCGCGCCGGAAAAGCTGGCCTGCCAGGTGTCGCCTCAATATATCCCTGGCGGGAGGTTCTGCCGAAGAGTTTGCCCTGCTGGCCCGTGAGTTGGCACCTTTTGCAGACATGCTGGAGCTGAACTTCTCCTGTCCCCACGCACGCGGGAGCTACGGTGCAGCTATCGGGAGCGACCCGGCCCTGGTGCGGGAATATACGGCGGCGGTCTGCGCCGAGGCGGGTTCGGTGCCCGTCTACGCCAAGCTGACCCCCGATGCGCCCGATCCGGGCAGGATCGCCCGGGCGGCGGTGGAGGGGGGCGCCCGGGGAATTGTGGCGATTAATACGGCAGACCCCCAGGCCTACCGCGAGCCCCACTCGGGGGCGTCGATCCTCTCGAACCCTCTGGGAGGACGGGGAGGAAAGAGTGGCCGCTGGATTCGCGAGCGTGCCCGGGAGTGCGTGGCCGAGATCCGTCGCGCCCTGGGGCCGGAGGTCCCGCTTATCGGTATGGGCGGGGTGGAAACTCATGAGGACGTCTGTGCCCTGATGTCCCTGGGGGCCACTGCCGTGGGAGTTGGCAGTGTTCTGGCCCGGTATCACCAGCGGGACTGGCCGGAGCTTTTCCGGTCCCTTGCAGGGGTCCCGGGGGCGGAGCTTCCCCCCGGAAAAGAAGCAGCGGGGATGGCCTTTACTCCCTTCACGGTGGCTCACCGGAAGGATCTGGACGATGCTCTCTGCGAGATAACCCTGGAAGGGTCCCTGTCGTATCGGGCCGGGCAGGTCTGTTTTCTGTGGCTTCCCGGGGTGGGAGAGAAGCCGTTCTCGCCGGCCGATGCCGATCCGTTGCGGTTTCTGGTGCATCGCCGGGGGCCTTTTTCGAGGGCTTTGGGGCAGGTTGAGGCGGGAGATACGGTATATCTTCGCGGTCCCTACGGCGAGGGACTTCCCCGGGAGACTCCCCGGGCGGCGCTTCTGATAGGTGCCGGCAGCGGCACGGCTGTGCTGCCTGCTCTGGCACGGGAGCTGGCAGATCGGAAGGTTCCTCTGCGAATCCTCGTGGGGCTTCGCCGGGATGATACGCAGAAACCTTTGTCCGAGACCTTCCAGGCCATTCTTTCCGGCAAGGATGATCTGCGGATCGTCCGGGACGAGGGAGAGCAGGCCAGGGTGCTCCGGGACGTGGGGCGGGAGGTGTCCTCCCTGGGTGGAGCGGAGGGGCTATCCTGCTACGTGGTGGGACCCGAGCCCTTTATGGAAGCGGCCGCCCGGGAGGCAGAGGGGGCAGGGATATCGCCCGACAGGGTCTGGCTGTCGCTGGAGCAGACCATGCTTTGCGGGGTAGGTCTCTGCGGGGCGTGTCAGTGCGGGGGAGCGCTCACCTGTATGTACGGTACCTTTGTAACGGCCCGGCAATACTGGGAATACGGGGAATGCGGGCAATACGGGGAATATCGGGAAGGAGCATCGCCGTGATCGACCCCCATGTGCATCTTCGCGACTGGGAGCAGTCGCAGAAAGAGACCCTGGTTCACGGATTTCGTGTAGCCTGGCGGGCAGGCCTGTCGGCAGTCTTCGAGATGCCCAACACCAACCCGGCCATGACCACCCGGGAGACCGTGCAGAGGCGTATCGCCGACGCCGATCGGGCCCTGGAATCGCTGGATAGCGCCGAGGGCGGGGGGCTCTTTCACGGGATCTACGGTGGAATCACGGCGGACCCCGACCAGGTGCGGCATATTGCAGCGGCCCGGGATGAGCTTTTTCCCCGGATGGTGGGGCTGAAACTCTTTGCGGGCCACAGCACGGGCCGGATGGGGGTAATCACCGTGGCCGAGCAGTGGCTGGTCTGGAAAACTCTGGCCCGTGGAGGATATCGGGGGGTAGTGGTGGTTCATGCCGAACGGGAAGATCTGCTTGAACCAGAGCGGTTCAGCCGGGATCAGCCTGAAACCTGGTCCGACGCGCGGCCTGGCATAGCCGAGATCGCCTCGGTGCAGACCCAGATCGCCCTGGCCGAGGCAGCTGGTTTTCGGGGAACGCTTCATATTGCTCACGTGACCCTTCCTGAAACGGCCCGGATTATCGCGTCCGAAGGACGGGGGCTGCCCTTCCGTCTCACCGGGGCAGCCACACCGCACCATCTGATGCTTACCCGGGAGGACCGGCAGATTGTGAACCCTCCCCTGCGCAGCGAGAAGGCCCGGAGCGAGCTGGTGCAGTCTCTGGTGCGGGGGGATCTGGCCTGGCTCGAAAGCGACCATGCGCCTCACACGGCCCGTGACAAGGCCGGGGGAGCAGCGGGCCTTCCGGGGATTCCCGGGTTTCGCCGTGTTGCCGAGGAGCTCCTGCGGGGTCTGGTGTCACCGGAGCGGTTCGAGGCGATCACGGGCGGCATGGTCCGGGAGGTCTTTGATCTGCCCCGGGATGTGCTCCGCCCGAACCCTCTGGCCCGGGAGGGTTGTTTTGGAGAGGATGAGTACCGGGAGCTTGCCCGGGAATACCCTCTGGACCCCTACGATCGCCCCTGGCGAAGGGGGGCCTGAGAGGTTCCGGGAGGTTGGGCCGGAAAGGCCACGGAGAAAGAGGTCTCTTCCTCCCGGTGGATCGAGAGAACCCCCCGGACTTTCTGCGCAAGGCTATGGACCAGGGTAAGGCCCAGGCCGCAACCGGGGCCGCCTGGCTCCAGGTGATCCGGCAGAGGGTCTCCGTTATTGCTTACCCGCAGGAGATGCCTGGTGCCGGGCGGGGGTGTTTCCAGGGAGACCTCCACGGCGCCGGTGTGGTTGTTCTGGTTTTGCCGGGGAAAGGCGTGTTTCACAGCGTTTGTCAGAAGTTCGTTCACGATCATTCCCAGGGCGATAGCGGTGCTGCTGTCTACGATCACGTCCTGTTCGTCCCAGCGGAAGCAGAAAGACAGGGGTGAAGCAAAAGACTCCTTCAGCTTCTGGATAATCTGTTCCAGATAGGAAGGAAGGTGCACCGTCTCTGTCGACGGGTTTTGGTGGAGCGATTCGTAGACTGTGAGAACCGCCTCGATCCGGCGGCGTGCGTCTTCCAGGGCACCGGTGACGGAGGAATCGTCCTGCTGTGTTGCCTGGAGCGAAAGAAGGCTCACCACGGTGGCCAGATTATTCTTGACCCGGTGTTGTACCTCCTTGAGCAGGAGGTCCCTGGTCTCCAGCTCTTCCTGATCGGCCGAGATATCGCGTTGTATATCCACGAAGCCGATGATCTCCCCCTGGCGATCGGTGATGGGAGAGATCTTGATGTGGGCCATGAAGGTGCTGCCGTCCTTGCGGCGGTTTCGCAGCCGCCCCTGGTAGGTCTGCCCCGACTTGATCGTCTCGAGAATTTCCTGCTGGATCGCCTCGGCCTGTTCTTCGGCATTGAAGATGGCCGGGCTCTTTCCCGCTACCTCCCGGGTGGTCCAGCCAAAGTGAGTTTCTGCAGCGGGGTTCATGTAGGTGATACGGTGGTTCACATCGGTTCGGACCATGGGGTCGGCGCTTCGCTCTACCATGGACGAGAGAAGCCGCAGGGAGTTTTCCTGGTCCCGTTCCTCGGTGGTGTCCCGGGCGGTGCACACCACGTATTTTATGCGTCCCTCCCGGTCAAACCGGGGTTTCTTGGTTATTTTCAGGAGCCGCCGGGCGCCATCGGCTCTCTCGGCCCAGCGTTCTTCCGTGGTTTCCGTGCCCGAAGAGAAGACTTCCCGGTTTCCTTCACGAAAGAGGGGCTGTTCGATGGGCTGGTGCTGGATCTCCCCTTTGGAACGTCCCAGAAAGCGTGCGTGGGCATCGTTGACGGCCCCGTAGGTATCGGGACGGGCAAGATACCAGATGTGGATATCTATGCTGTCCAGGAGGATCACCTGATCGGTGATATCCCGGTACATGACAAAGAGCGCCTCCTGTTTCCCTTCCAGGAAGATGGGTTGGGCCGAGATGGAAACTTCCAGGGGGGTGCCGTCGGCGTGACGCCGGATGGCGTTCACCGAGAGGGGGGTTCCGGAGAGGACGATTCGGGAATAGGCTTCAGCTTCCCGGGCCTGCGCATCGGGGACGATGAGATCGTTTATGTAGCGTCCTGTTATCGCGTCGCGGTGGTATCCGTAGAAGCTTTCGAAACGGCGATTTACCGTTATGATCCTGTCCTGGCCGTCCAGAACTGCGGCGGCCTCGGATATTCCCTGGAAGAGTTGATAAAAAAAGGCAGGATTGTTGAATGGTTCCATGCCAAAGGTTTCCTGCGCCGAGTGTAGGCCTCTTTTGGAAAAAGGTCAAACACACGGCGCAGATTGGAGGTTGGCCGGCAGGTGGGCTCGGCAGAAGGGGCAGCGCTTCGGCTGTGCCCCGGGCGTCAGGTCTGGTGGTTTTCGCAGAGCATGGTGTTGATAGATTGCGCTGCGGCTCGTCCCTGACCCATGGCCAGAATAACCGTGGCTGCTCCCAGGACGATATCACCCCCGGCAAAGACCCGGTCCATACTGGTCTGTCCGCTTTCGTCGGCGACGATGTTTCCCCAGCGGTTCGTTTCCAGTTCCGGGGTTGTGGCTGTCAGAAGGGGGTTCGAATCATTGCCGATAGAGACGATCACGGCGTTCACGGGGACGGTATATTCGCTGCCGGGAACTGCCACGGGGCGGCGTCGGCCCGATTCGTCGGGTTCTCCCAGCTCGTACTCCAGGACTTCGATCGCCTGGACCCGGTCGTCCTGGTCGCCCAGGATGCGCGTGGGGCTCCGGAGAAAGTGAAAGATCACGCCTTCCTCCTCGGCGTGGTCTACCTCCTCGGCCCGGGCGGGCATCTCTGCCCGGGTTCGACGGTAGAAGAGATGCACCTCCTGAGCACCGAGCCGTACCGCCGTGCGGGCGGCATCCATGGCGACGTTTCCTCCTCCGAGAACGGCCACGACGGGCGCTTCGAAGATCGGCGTAGCCGCCTCATCCCGGTTGTAGGCTTTCATGAGGTTGCTTCGGGTGAGAAACTCGTTGGCCGAGAAGACACCCACCAGGTTCTCCCCCTCGATGTGCATGAACTTGGGCAGACCCGCGCCACTCCCGATAAAGATCGCGTCGAAGCTGTCCTCTTCCAGAAGTTGCTTCAGGGTGCGGGTGCGTCCTACCAGAAAATTGGGGACGATCGAGACGCCCATTGCTTCCAGGGTTGCCAGCTCGTCCTGAACGATCCGCTTGGGGAGCCGAAACTCGGGGATGCCGTAGACCAGAACCCCCCCCGGTTTGTGGAAGGCTTCGAAGATGGTAACGGCGTGGCCCTCGCGCCGGATATCGGCGGCAGCGGTGATGCTGGCGGGACCGCTGCCGATGATCGCCACGCGGCGCCCCGTCTCGGGTTTTACCTGGGGAGCCGGGGAGCTGCCTGCGGCCCGGTCTGCCACAAATCGCTCCAGACGGCCGATTGAGACCGAGGCAAAGGTATCCTTCAGGGCCTTTCCTACGGTGCAGGGGGCCTGACATTGCACCTCCTGAGGGCAGACGCGGCCGCAGATCGAGGGGAGAAGGCTTGTTTCCTGGATAACCCCCAGGGCTTTCTGATAGTTGCCTTCGGTTATCTCGCGGATAAACCGGGGAATATCGATCGCTACGGGGCACCCGGCAACGCACGGCGCGGTGGGGCACTGGAGACAGCGCTCGGCCTCGATCCGGGCCTGCTCTTCGGTGTATCCCAGGGCAACCTCGTGCATGTTGCATCGCCGTTCCAGAGGATCCTGGGAGGGCATTTCCTGCTGGGGCAAGGCCAGGCGTTCCTTTGGCTTCAGGGAGCGTTCCTGGAGTGTTTCCTGAAGCGCTGCCCACTGGGTGCGGGCCAGGTTATGAAGTTCTTCAGAGGGTTTGTGGCTCATGGGGTGCCTCCCTGGCGGCAGATATCGCGGGCGTTCGCCTCCTGATGTTTGTAGCTCTGGAGGCGTTTCATCATGTTATCGAAATCGACCAGGTGGCCGTCGAACTCGGGGCCGTCCACGCAGACAAAGCGGGTCTCCTCCCCGATGGTAACGCGGCACCCGCCGCACATGCCGGTACCGTCCACCATGATGGTGTTCAGGCTCACCACGGTGGGAATCGCGAAGGGACGGGTTGTCTCGGCGGCAAATTTCATCATGATGGGGGGGCCGATCACAAAGACCTGATCCACGGGGGGCGTGCTTTCCCGGCACAACTCTTCAAGCGGTTCTGTTACCAGAGCTTTTCGCCCGGCGCTTCCGTCGTCGGTTACCACCAGAAGATCATCCGCCAGGGCCCGGAGTTCATCCTCCAGGATAAGGAGCTCTGCAGAACGGGCTCCGACAATCACAGTGAGGCGATTCCCCAGACGCCGCAGCTCCTGGGCGATGGGGTACATGGGGGCGGCACCGATCCCTCCGCAGACGCAGACCACATGGCCCACCCGTTCGATATGCGAGGGCTGGCCCAAAGGTCCCAGAATAGCCGGGATAGCCTGACCTTCCTGGAGGGTTGCCAATTTTTGCGTGGTGGCGCCCACAGCCTGGAAGATCAGGGTGATTGTGCCCGCCTCGGGGTTCGCATCGGCGATGGTCAGGGGAATTCGTTCGCCAAACTCCAGGTCTGTTTGAACCAGAACAAACTGGCCCGGTTTTCTCCCCTGGGCGATCAGGGGAGCCTGGAGCTCGAAGCGGTAGACCTGCTCCGAAAGCTGTTCTTTCTTGATAAGGGTGTGCATTCTGCGTGCCTCCTGTGCCTGAAGGGTGTCGACAGCGTTATCCGCAGCAGGACGAAGGGGGAGCTGCGGTTGCCGAAAAGTCAAAGCCCACCACCTGGCTTATGGTGTGGGTTGTGGCAGAGAGAAGCTCCACCGTCTTTTCCCGAACCTCAAGAAAGGATTTCATGGCCGGATGGTTCTGCATTTCTGACTGGAGCGAACGAATTCCGGTGATGTCCTCCTGCGTCAGGGTCCCATCGATCTGTTTGCTGTGGAGGTCCTGGGCAAGCCGGGTATACTTCTGGCGCAGAGCCTGAAGGTCCTGGTTTGTCTCGAACTCCCGGGATGCTTTCTGGTATTCCAGGACGAGGGCCTCTTGCTCCAGTGCTTCGGCCAGGGCTTCCGTTGCCTGGTCCAGTTCGTGGGTCATGGTCTGGTTCATGGGGTGTATCCTTTCTGTGGAGGGTCAGCAGCAGCCGCCGGTCTGTTTGGTAAGATCCGCCAGGTCAAAACCCAGGCGCTCGGTCAGGCGTGCATTGGCGGAACGGACAAGGGCAACCAGCTGCTCCTGGGATGTGAAAAAGCGGGAGAGGGTGGGATTGGCGTCAACTTCCTCCTGGAGGGTTTCCGCTTCCAGGGAAGGAGGCGCTTCGCCGCAGCTGGAGGAGCTGCAACTCCCGGCGCTGGCGCAACTACCCTGCTGGACTGCCCGAAGCTGGTTCAGCAGGTGCTGGGCGTCGGGATCGTTCTGGTACGCCCCGGCTGCGGCCAGGTACTCCTGGTACTCCGGGGACTCTGTAAGGGCACGGGCGAAAAAATGGGCCGCATTGGGCAGATTCGTGTCGGCGGTCATGGTGCGTATCTCCTGGTACAGTGTGTGCCCCCCAGAATAACACAATCGGCTTTTGTTTCACCACCGCCCGCCAACAGAACCATTCAGGGAATGAAGCCCCTAGGGTTTCACCAAGCGAAAGCCATAGCCGTAATAGCGGTAGTGGGGAACCCCCTCGCTCCGGTTTGTTACGGCCAGGTTTGTGGAGAGACTCATCCACCCGCCGCCTCGGAGCGTTCGGAAGGCCGAGGGGAGAGGTTCCCAGAAATCGTAGCTCCATTCCCAGACGTTCCCGCTCATATCGTAGAGGCCCAGCTGGTTGGGCAGTTTGGTTCCTGCGGGACGGGTTGTTCTTCCGCTGGTACTGCTGAACCAGGCGTAATCGGCCATTCCCCCGGCGTCTTCCGGCGCTCCCGCCTCACCGGCGAAGCGCTGGCGATACCCCTGGCTATTCACTTCCCGGGGATTCAGGGCATCGGCCCCCAGGGCAGCCCACATCCACTCCATTTCTGTCGGCAGGCGGTAGCCGTCGCCGGACCAGTCCACGGTGGGATTATCCCAAGCCTCGTGGGGGTCGACAGGAATATCCTGGTAGGTCAGGGTCTCGAAGTCTACTCCCTCTACGTGGTAGAGGGGACTGCGGCCTTCGGCAAGGCTGAGCTTGTTGGCAAAGGCGATCGCATCGTACCAGCTCACCTGATCCACGGGGTGCTCTCCGGCTTCCGGTGCATCGGCGAAATGGCTGGGGTTTACCCCCATGATCAGGGAAAATTGATCCTGTGTTACGGGAACAGTGCCAATGAGAAAGGATCGCTCGATATGGATCTCCCCGGAAGGTGTTTCGTCCCGGAGAAAGGTACCGGCGGGAACCTCCCTGAAGGAAAAACCCAGCGGGCTGATCCAGGGTTGCTCCGCCGCAAGAACCCACTGGTCACGGTGAATCAGCGTCTCCTCCAGGCCGCTTACGGCTCTGTTTATGCCCTGATGGGACAACCCGAAGGGACGGCGATAGCTCCGGAGAACTGCCTCGGCAACATCGAGAAGGCCGTCGGTCCGGGCGGCAGCCAGAACCCAGTGGTTGCCGGCGCTGTCCTGGTGGTGTTCCCGGATTTCAGTGGTATAGAGGTGGGGACTCTGAAAGTGTTCGGCGATGTCCAGAAAAAATCTGTGAGGATCCCGGGTCTGAAGGCTGAGATGTGCCCGGATTGCTCTGCTCACCTGCAGACCGATATCCCGGCTGGCCCGCTCCTCGGCTGCCGCCCGGGTGGAGCCGGATCCCAGGCCGAAGAAATACGATTTTTCGGCCGGTGAATCGTCCCGGGGCGGAGTATCGACCCAGGAGGGATAGCTCTCATGGGCAACCCGGGCCAGTTGTGCTTCTGAAGGGGGCTCTTCCGGGGCTTCCGGAGCGGTGGCGCAAGCCCCCAGAAGGAGAACTGCTCCGGCCAGAAGGGCGGTCACGAAAGATCGTGGCCCGGGCCACGCCCGGAGTGCAACCCCGGGTGAGAAGTGCTTATTCAAAGTGGATCGATATTTCAACACGGCGATTTCTCCCTCCCCCCTCGGGGGTTGATCCGTCGGCCAGGGGCTGATCCCCTCCGGCTCCTGCAAGAGTGGTAATTTCAAGACCCGACGCACGCAGGTTGTCGGCCATGATGCGCGCCCGCCGCAGGGAGAGCTCCTGCAGCTCTGCCTCTTCCCCGGGTGCTCCCGTGGGGTTGGCGTGACCCAGAACATCCACGGCCCGGTAGGACAAGGTCTGGAGCTCCTGAAAGAGTGTAGTGCTCAGGGACCGGAGCGCTACCTGGTGTGCTCGCGAGAGCTGAGCCGTCTCGGGCAGAAACTGGAAGATCGTGATATGCATCATTTCGGGGGTTTGGACCACCTGAATGTTGTCGCCGTCGTAATTTTCCAGGTTGAGCTCGCTCAGCCGCCACTGGAACCGAAGGGCTTCAACCACGTCCCGGCTCTGAATGGTCCGAAGAAGATCCTCCGGGTTGTATTGGCTTTCCCGGGCGTAGCGTACTGCTGCAGCGTGGATCAAATGAAGACCGTAGGGTTTGGGGTACTCCAGAAGGACCCAGGTGGTCTCGCCCAGGGAGAGGATCTCTGTTTCCACGGCTCCCCGGAGGGTGTTTTCCTCAAAGAAGGAGGACATCAGGGTCAGAGTCTCGAGCAGACGGGGATCTGTTGCGCCGATTACGGTGGCTCCCGTTCTGACCTGGCCACGCAACTGGCGGAGAATCTCCTGCCGGGCCGATTCCAGGGCCTCTTCCCGGGAGGATCCCCGGCCTTTTCCGTAGTAGGCATCGTCGGAGAAGGGTGTTCTCCGCGTCCATTCGGGGGCCTCGCCAAAGGCGGCAAGGCACACTCCCAGTGCAAAGACCAGGAGTAACGTAGATCGAACCATTTTTATCTTCCCTTCCATATCAGTCTTCCCCCCGGAACTCGATATGTCAAGCTTTTTTGGGATACGGCCAGGTCAGGCGAAGGGGACGCCCTGGCCGATTGGATTGAATACTCCTCATCTTTCTCGACAAACCGTGCTAGAAGAATATCCCCTGGTTCTCGGGAAAACCAGGTCAGTCCTGGTTTCTCGATACCCGGAAGAACCGGTTTTTGTCGTCGGAGGGTGCTTGACAGCGCATCAGGTCTGGTTCTAGCATGGTCGCCTATTGTCGAGTGGCCGGTATCGGAGATTAGCGAGTGAGTCCCACCCCAGGAGGTACGTCATGATAGCAACCGTCACCATCAACCCAGCGATCGATGAAACGGTAGAGATTCCCGGCTTCAGGCCGGATGCGGTTAATCGGGTTAACACCTGCCTGAGCCATGCCGGGGGCAAGGGTGTGAACGTTGCAGCGGCACTGGCCGATTATGGAGTGTCCGTTTGCGCCACCGGTTTCTTGGGGACCGAGAACGATGCGATCTTTCGCACTCTCATGAGTACCAAGGGGATCGAGGATCACTTCCTTCGGATTCCTGGAAGCACCCGGAGGGGAATCAAGATTGTGGACTCCGTCGCCGGAACAACAACAGACATAAACTACCCCGGCCTCACCCCCGAACTCAGGGAACTCGATGAGTTTCATGGAGTCGTACGTGAAATTGTTCGGAGTTGTGAATGGATTGTAGTCACCGGAAGCATTCCACCGGGAGTGCCGGAAACGATCTACGCCGATATCGTGCGAATTGCGCGCGACCAGGGCTGTCGTACGGCACTCGACACCAGCGGGGCGGCCCTTCGCCATGCAGTTGATGCCGGACCAAGCTTTGTCAAGCCGAATGTCCATGAGCTGGCCGAGTACGCCGGACGACCGATTGATGGAATAGCGGATATACGTGCCGAGGCACGGGGGCTCATAGAGAAGGGTGTGTCGCTGGTTGCGATCTCGATGGGGGAGGAAGGAGCGTTGCTACAGGATGCTGATGGTGCGGTGCGGGTTTACCCTGCAAAGGTTGATGTCCGCAGCACCGTTGGAGCTGGTGATGCAATGGTGGCCGGCATTCTGGCCGGTTTCATCGCCTCCTCTGTTGCGTCAGGGGCAGAGGGAGTGGCAGCCCCCGTCGCTCCTGAACTTGAGAGCCTGGCCAGCCTCGGTGCTGCATTCTCGGCGGCCGCATTGAGTCACCCTGGAACGGGCATTCAGAGCCCGGATGATGTACAGCGTTATCGCAGAGGATTACGGGTAGAGCGGCTTTAGGCCGCTCTGTCCCTGTTTCCGCCCCCCTTTCTGCACAGATTTCTCCGCTTCAGAGGTCTCCTGCCAAATCACCTTCTCTCTGCTACTGCCAAGTTCGTGGTGCTATTTATTGCGGGTCGGGCGATTCCGGGTGAGCATGGAACTACAAAAGATTACTGGAGGGCTATGCAATGGAACCAGCGACAATGGGCGCACAGGCGCGAATTCAGCGTTTCGGACGTTTTCTCAGTGGAATGGTCATGCCGAACATCGGCGCATTTATCGCGTGGGGACTCATCACGGCTATGTTTATCCCCACCGGGTGGATTCCCAACGAAAGACTGTCGGAACTCGTTGGGCCCATGATCCTGTACCTCTTGCCGCTGTTAATTGGTTTCACCGGTGGCCGGATTGTCTGGAACATTCGCGGTGGTGTAGTTGGCGCCATAGCAACCATGGGCGTGATTGTCGGTGCCGACATCCCCATGTTCCTTGGTGCTATGATGATGGGCCCGCTCGGCGGCTGGGTCATGAAAAAGTTTGACGAGACAGTTGAACCCCACGTGCCGGTTGGTTTTGAGATGCTGGTGAACAATTTCTCGGCTGGCATTCTGGGGAGCCTGCTTGCGGTGGTGGCGCTGCTGGTTATTAACCCGGCAGTTAACACTCTGACCTCGGTGTTGCAGATCGGCGTTGAGGCCATCGTGAATCTCGGACTGCTTCCGGCCGCATCGCTGTTCATTGAGCCGGGAAAGATCCTGTTCCTGAACAACGCAATCAACCACGGTATCCTTGGACCTCTTGGTGCAGCTCAGGTGCAGGACCTGGGACAATCGATCTACTTCCTCCTTGAAACCAATCCGGGGCCGGGCCTGGGTATCCTTCTGGCATACTTCGTATTCTCCAAGGGGGCCGTCAAAAACTCAACTCCCGGATCGGTCATCATCCACTTCTTTGGCGGTATTCATGAGATCTATTTCCCCTATGTTCTGATGAACCCCACCCTCATTCTGGCCGTTATTGCCGGTGGCGCCTCCGGTGTGGCGACCTTCTGGATGCTGGGAGCAGGTGCGGTTGCAACCCCCTCACCCGGCAGCATCATCGCCCTGATGGCAGTTGCTCCTCGTGGCGGACACATCGCGATTCTTGCAGGTGTGATCGTTTCAACCGCCGTGAGCTTTGCGGTGGCAATGCCCTTTGTGCGCAGCTTCACCCGTCGTCAGGTAGACGGTGAGGCCGATCTCGCGAGGGCTCAAGATCAGATGAAGCAGATCAAGGGCCTGGGCAAGGTAGAGAAGATCGTCTTTGCCTGTGACGCCGGAATGGGTTCCAGTGCCATGGGTGCCAACCGTTTGAAGAAGAAGCTCAAGGCCGCAGGTCTCACACCGGTTGTTGAGCATGTCTCGGTCGATGACATTCCGCAGGACGCTCAGCTCGTGATCTCCCACGTGAACCTGACCGAACGTGCCCGTGCAAGCGCACCCCACGCACGTCACTTCAGCATCACCAATTTTGTGAACGCTCCGGAGTACGACGATATCGTAAAAGAACTTTCAGGAAAATCCGGGGAGTAGGCGGGAATGGCAGGATTTGTTGAACGCGTCATAGCAACCAGGACCATCGCCGTCAGGCAGGCAACCTCCGATTGGGAGGCTGCCGTGCGGCTTGGCGGTGAGATGATGAAGAGCGCCGGTCTCGTTGAGCAGTCATACATTGATGCGATGGTTGATAATCACAAGAAGATAGGACCCTACTACGTCCTGGCTCCCGGCATCGCCATGCCGCATGCCAAGCCGGAAGAGGGTGTCCGTAAGACCGGATACGCCGTGGTCACTCTGGCTCAGCCCGTGAGCTTTGGAGACCCCGAGAACGATCCGGTAGATCTTCTTATTTTTGCGGGAGCAATCAGCAGGGAAGACCACAACGAAGAGGTAGTGCCCCAGGTGGCCGAGCTTTGTGACAGTGAAAGTTATGTAGCAAGACTGCGTGGGGCTCCTACGGTTGAGGCGGCCATCTCTGTTTTGCGCGATTTCGAACGAGCCTTTGAAGCGGGGGAACTGTGATATGAGAAGCTTTGGAGCCCGTCTCTACGGGAAGAAGGATATACGGGTTGAGGCCTTTGAACTGCCCCCGATCAGGGAGGACGAAATCCTGGTCCGGGTATACGCCGACAGTCTCTGCATGAGCACGCTTAAGGCCGCAACGCTTGCTTCGGATCACAAGCGCGTGCCGGAAAACCTCTCGGAGCATCCTGTTCTTTTGGGGCATGAACTCGCCGGTGAACTGGTTGAGGTTGGAGCGGCGTGGAAGAACAAGTATGAAGCCGGACAGCGTTTCACCATCCAGCCCGCCCTGAACTATCGGGGAAGCATGGATTCTCCCGGATACTCCTACGAGTTCTGTGGTGGTGATGCCACGTACATGATACTTCCCCGAGAGCTCATGGAAGTTGATTGCCTGTTACCGCACACCGTGTCCGATCACTTCCGGGCAGCCCTGGCAGAACCGTACTCCTGTGTCATTGGTGCGGCACGAGGGCTGTTCCGAACGGACCGCAGCAGCCATAACCATTACATGGGCATACGCACCGGCGGTTCCATGGCAATTCTCGGGGGCGGTGGCCCCATGGGCCTGGCGGCAATTGATTACGCATTAAGCGGCCCCCAGCGTCCGGCCAAACTGGTGGTGACGGACCTTGACCAGGACAGGCTGAGCCGTGCCAGGCGGATATTCCAGCCGGTTGCGGCGGATCGGGGTATCAGCCTCTTCTTTGTGAATCCCTCTACCGTTGATGATGGCACGCCGGAGGCGGCCGAACGGGAGTTGCGGAGAATTTCGGGCGGGGATGGCTATGACGACATCCTGGTGATGGTGCCGGTTGTGGAGTTGCTCGAGCAGGCTGATCGTCTCCTGGGCTTCAACGGCTGTCTCAGCTTTTTTGCAGGCCCCACCGACACGGCCTTTTGTGCGAAGTTGAACTATTACGGGGTACACTACCTGGAGCATCACATCATTGGAACAACCGGTGGAACCGTGGATGATGAGAAGGAAGCTCTGGAACTGCTGGAAAAGGGACTCACCCGGCCCCAGGCACTGGTCACTCATGTTGGTGGCCTCAACGCGGTGCCCGGTGCGACATTGAACCTTGATACCCTTCCCGGAGGAAAGAAGCTGGTCTATCCGGGGGTGTATCTGCCGCTGGTTGCACTCGATGAACTTGATCAGATCGCTGCCGGGGATCGCTGGTACGAGCCCCTGGCGCAACTCGTCTCGAGCGCCGACGGCCTCTGGAGCGGTGAAGCCGAGCGATGGCTGCTGGCAAACGCGCCGGCAATCGAGGAAAAATGTAGATAGGTAAATCGCAGGATCGTCGGCTTTGGGGCCATACCGACGGCGAGAGCGCTGATTGCCCGGGAGGGCGAGCGGGATCATCGGCCCGGGGCCGACTCCAAGGGAGAGAGAATCGTGATCGAAGAAACCGTACAAGTGGTCACTGAGGAAGGGCTTCATACCAGACCAGCCAATCAGTTTGTGAAATTGGCAAAAGGATTTGACTCCCTCATCACCATTACCAAAGGTGAGAAAACTGCTACCGGCACGAGCCTGCTCAAGATCATGAAGCTGGGCGTTGTGCAGGGAGATACCGTAACCCTCGCGGTCAATGGTGAGGATGAACAGCAGGCAATGGAGGCGGTTCGGGCTCTTCTGCTCGGCACAGGCCAGGGCGGTGAGGGAACCATGGGTGAGACATCATGATGAAAGGTATCCCCGCCTCGGCCGGTGTGGGTGTCGGGCGCGCGGTGGTGCTGGTTGAACGGGAAGTCCCGCCAGAGCCAGACCCGGGCTCCGGCGCCTGCCAGACCCGGATGCGTGAAGAAGAGCGACAGCGCTTTCTCCAGGGACGGGAAGCGGCGCTGGCCTACTACAGGGAACTAACCGAAAATGTGCGCGCCACTGCCGGAGACGACGAGGCAGCTATCTTTGAAGGACACCTTGAGATCCTTGGGAGTGAGGACCTTGAGGAAGGTGTTGAGGAACTTCTGTCCGCGCGAATCCGGCCTGCCGAGGCCGCGGTTCACGCCTTCTGTGAGGCAACAGCCAGGGAGTTTGAGGAACTTGAATCCGAATATTTCCGTCAGCGGGCCTCGGATATTCGTGACATCGGCCGGCGGCTGGCCGAAGCAATTCATTTCGGTGAAATTGCAGGCTCGACTGACCTGGTCGAGGAAAGCGTGATTATCGCTGATGAGCTCAGCCCCTCGGCAACGGCGCGGCTTGATCTGGGCAAGGTCGCGGCGCTGGTCACGGTTAAGGGAGGGCGGACATCACACGCAGCGATTCTCGCACGCTCCCTGGCCATCCCGTGCGTTACCGGTGTTTCAGGATTGCTGAGCCGGATAAAGGGCCATGAGCTCGTCGCAGTAGATGGGGACCGGGGTGAGGTCTGGACCGCCCTCGACGAGCACAGGGATAGGCAGATCCTCCATGATTTCAGATCTCGGGCTGCCGCATCACGGCGTTTTGTTGAGCACAGACGGCTCTGGAGCAAAGAGCACCCGGCCGCAACCGCAGACGGCCGTGCGGTAATGCTGTCCGCCAACGTTGGCAGTATTGCAGAGGCCGAGGCGGCTCGCGAGATTGGTGCGGAAGGATCCGGGTTGGTACGGAGTGAGTTCTTCTTCATGCGATGCACCGGCTACCCAAGCCGCGATGACCAGCGTGTCGAGTATGGCGGAATCTGTGAGGCCCTGTCTCCGCATGGGGTGACAATCCGCCTCCTGGACTGCGGAGCAGACAAGCCCTTGCCCTACGCCGGGCAAAAAGCAGAGGATAATCCTTACCTGGGCGAACGGGGTATCCGGTTTTTGATGGAGCGACCGGAGCAGTTGCACGCGCAGGTCGCGGCAATAGCAGACTGTGCGGACGAAGGACATCCGGTTAAACTGATGATTCCCATGGTGATCTCCCCCGGGGAGGTTCGCACAGTGCGTGAGCAGGTGCAGGGTGATCTTCAGATTGGAATCATGGTGGAGACTCCGGCATCGGTGCTGGCGCTGCACCATCTCCTGCCGCTGGTGGATTTTGTAAGCATCGGTACCAATGATTTAACACAGTACATTCTGGCAGTGGATCGGGGTAATGCCGGCGTTGCCAGGCTGTATCAGGAGTTTCATCCGGCTGTTCTCGCAGCCATCAACCAGGTCGTTGTGCAGAGTCACGCTGCGGGGGTATCGGTGAGCGTCTGTGGTGATATGGCAAGCCGTCCCGACTCCGCCATAGCTTTGCTTGCGCTGGGTGTCGATCAGCTGAGTTCCGGGATCGACGCTATTCCAGAGATCAAGGCCACAATTGCACAGGTGAGTTCGCACCAGCTGCAGGCACTCACAGAGAAGCTCCTCGGGGCGTCTGAGGCAGCAGTGGCAGCGGCCCACGCCGCAGAATTGACGGCCGCAGTGCAATGGCCCTGGGAGTAGCAGTATGGAGGACCGGTTTCCGCTCATTCTGCAGCTGCTCTCTGGCGAAACGGACTACATCACCATTGAGCGGATTGCCGAAATAACCGGCGCCGGGGTGCGAACCATTCACCGTGATATCGAGCGTCTGGAAAGAAGCCTTGCGCTACGCGGGATCCGTCTCGAGCGGCGGCGCGGGTACGGCGTGCGGCTGATTGATGCGCTTCCGGGTGATTTCTCGCCGGGCGTTGCAGATCATCCAGCTCGCGCCGGTGTCGCAAGTCGGCGCCCCTTCCTTATCCTTCTATATCTGATCGCCTCGGGAAGATGGATCAAGATCTCGGAACTTGCGCACTCGCTTATGGTCAGTGACTCCTCGGTTAGTTCCGACCTCTCTGTTCTGGAGCCACACTTGGCCCCCGGTGTCGGTATCGGACGCCAGAAGGGTGTGGGCGTTCGGCTGGAGTGTGACGAGTATCGGGCGCGAATGCTCTTTCTTTCCGTCTTTCCCCGGATATTCCCGCGCAACCTGGTCGTGCGGGAGACGAAACGGGGGGATTATGGGAGGGTAAAACAGGAACGAACAGCGGCCGGGCGTTTGCTTTCATCCCTGGGGATATACAACCCTGCGGGACAAATCATGCGGGGAATCGCAGCTGCGGAAGAGTCCTGCGGATTTCGATTTGCCCCCTCCTTCTCCAGCCTCGTGTACGGTTACATGTATGTCGTCAGACGCAGGCTCCCGGAGTTGGGACCTGTAACAGGGATCCCGCAATCTCAGATAGAAACCCCGCAACTTTTTCTTGATGCAGCCAGGATTGCGGCGACCGCCGCCTTTGGGGATATGCTGGGAGGACCGACCCCCGGTGGCGAAATTGAGGTTCTCGGCCGCCTTCTTTCAGCTGCTGAGGCTGCCGAGATCCCGGACATCGAGGTAAGTGTGGTGACCGGGAGCATAGGTCCCGGTGTGGATGCGGTCCTGGAACGGACACTTACCGCCGTAGAGCAACGTGAACACCTCTGGTTACACGACGACCGCTCGCTGTTGAACTATCTGCGCATGAGTATTGCGGCGGCTGTGCGGCGTGTTTCCCTGGGCATACCTCGATGGAGCGAGTTTTCCAATGCTGATTTGGTCGAGCTGGAACAGTTACCAAACGAGCGGGATGACTATGGATTGCTCCTGGATGAGGTGCTCCGTGAGTTTGGCGGGATGCTCTCCGGGGCGCCGCACCTTCGCGCTTTGCTGGCTAACGAACTAGGCGAGGCCGGGTTCGCCTTATCTGCGAAACTCTCGGGACTTCGCCGGAGGCGTTCGGCGGATCTCCGGGTGAAGATCATGTGTTACGAAGGGTTGGGAATGTCGTCGTATCTGGCCGCTATCACTCGTGAGCTCTTACCTCCGGGTGCTCTCGTTGATACCCGCTGGGCGGGCCGCCTGCAAGCTGAAGAAATCTCGACCGGATATGATCTGGTGATCTCCACTTTTCCTGTAGAGATCGGTGACACTCCAGGTATTGTTGTGACCGGTGATACATCCCCGCAACAGCTTCGGGAGACCATAGCAGAAGCGGTGCGCGGGCTTGGCCGTCGGGTGATATCCCCGAAATCATCTGACACCCCCGGACCCGCATCTCCCCCGGGGCCACCCAAGGGCAGTGGCGCTTTTGATTCGGCGGCGCTCTCGCTGCCAACCATCATGAACATGGTTTACGGATTCTTCGTGGCGGAGTTGCCGGCAAATGCTGATGCAACTGTGGTTGCCGTTGAATATCTTACCCGTCGGGGAGATTGCGATCCACAACAACTCCAGGCGGATTTCGAACGGCGCGAGTCCTACGGGAGTCTCGTTTTCGAGGAGTATAATATTCAAATACTGCACTGTAGATCGAAGGGCGTCCCGGAACCCCGGGCAGGCGTACTACGGTGCGGGGCGACTCTTCCGACCGTGCTGGTCCTTGTGGCACCGCCATCAACTCCTGCGCCACAGACGCAGGTCCTGTCCGAGTTGGTAGTCGCGCTGAGCGATCACCCGGGGTTCGCTCACCATCTCATCCACAGTGATCGTGCGGAGATCCAGACAGCGCTTTTGAGCCTCTTCGGTCGTCGGGCTCTGCTTCCCTGATGCCTGATACCTGATGCCTGATACCTGACAGAGGCGGTATCTCTCCTGGATTACCCCCGGATTTCGAGCAACCCGGCAAGCCGCCGGTAAATCAGCTCCGGATGCGAGACGGCCAGTGTGAGCCCCGCGCCGTCGACCGGTTCTATGCAGACGGCGGGGTTGAGCCTCCGGAAGATTTCCAGGTAGTTGAGAGGAGTTGTGGGGTTGTGATCACCGTGCATGAGAAGCGTGGGCATCGGTAAACCGGAAACAAGGGGGCTCCAATCGTCCAGCATCATGCGCAGATCCAGCTCGAACCCGGCCCCGAGTTGATTGAGGTAGAAGCTGTAGCTTCCAATGATGCCGGAACGAAGACCAGGACGTTTCATTACGGCTGCGTCCGGTTCCAGCCCCTTGAAGATAACATCGGTCCAGCGCTCTACGCCCAGGCGCCGGGTGCGGATGGTGAGGAGCCTGGTCATGAGACGGGCCAGCCACGGAGCCTGCCGCGCTGCCTGAAGGAAGATCGCCTGGTGCTCCGGCATGGCATTAATCTGCTCCAGTTCCCTGAAAGGGGGGGCTGCGGACACCCCGAGAAGGCAGCGCAGGTGTCCGGGGTATCGGTGAAGCCACGCGAGAGCCGGGATGAGGCCCACTTCATGTGCCAGAAGAGCCACCGGCGTGATTGCTGACTGCCCGAGATACGCCTGAAGATCCCTGATATGACAGCTCAGGATATCCTCGTCTTTGGAAGGAACCTGGGTTCGTCCGTAACCGGGTCGTTCCACAGCATGGATATCCAGGCGGTTTTCGCGGGCCCACCGTCTGTCCGCAGCATACTCACCGGCACCGAAGGAGGGGCCATGAAAGAGGATGACCGTCTTTCCGGAGGGGTCGCCAAAGCGGCGGTACCCCACAGGCCGGCCGTCGCGGAGAAAACTGCCCAGCTCCAGGGGGAACTCCCGGGAGTTTTGGGGCAAGGGGCCACTGGTGCCGCCCCCCGGCTCTTCGTGGGCCGCAGCGGTAGCAGCGGCTGCAGCCGCCATGGTTGCGGCCTCCAGCTGGGTGTCTGCTCCAAGTTTCTGCAAAATGCTCTTGACCTGCTGCCGTACTGTCCCGGTAGAGCGGAAGCGCTGTGCCGCAATCTGTTCGCTTGTCTGTCCCCAGGAGAGGCCCCTGAGAACTTCACGCTCGCTCGCCGAGAGGCCAAAGAGCTCCGCCAGGGCGTGATCCACCGAATCGGGCCAGTAGTTCTGGAGTGCCCTGAGGAGAAAAGCCTGATATCCGGGGCTGTAGGTGCCGGAAAAGAGGACCGGAAGGTTGCGTGAGGCTGGTGTGGCGCGGAAGGCCTTAATAAGGCTCGCCCCGGGTGCTGTTGCAAGACGCCGGGCAAAGCGGTCGAAATCGTCTCTGCTAATCTGCAGGGCGCTTAAGCCGTCGCCAATTGCGAGGCCGAACAAGGCCGATGCCGGGGCGTTGGCCGCCAGGATCTGACCGGACCTGGCCAGTGCCAGTGCTGCAGCACCGTGATTGTTCACCAGGGCGTACAACTGATCATCTGCTGAGCTATCTGCCTCCAGCTCTATGAGCGCGGTGGAGAGCTCAAGCGCGATATGGGCCGGCAACTCGCTGGTGCTTTGCAGGAGCGGCAGCAGCTCACGCGAGAGGCGCTCGAACTCTTCCGTACCGTCAGCCACGGCGCGCACCAGCGCCTTAAGGCGTGGTGAACTCCCCTGTCCGGAGGTGGTGTCCTGCGAAGATCCCGGGGTCCCGATAAGCATTTCCCGGATAATATACTAAAACCCCTGACCCCCGGGGGAGGTTTTCGTGACAGTTCCGGCCGTGATTCGGGGCATTCGGCGAATTCCTGAGTAAAATTATATGCTTTTATACCATATGGTAGATGTCCTGCGTCCGACTCTGTGGAATTTTCAATTACAGACTATTTCGTCTGATTGAAGGAGACAGATTTTATGACCACAGGAAGATTTCAGCAGACAGGACACGCCATGGTGCGCTATCTCATCCCGGCAACGATCGTTCTTGCTGCAGTTCTGGCTGGATGCGCCAACCCCATGGGCTCCAGCACACGTTCCGGAGGGACGACTGATCTTGTAGGGGATGTGGCGCCAACACCCATCACCATAACCTTTGTGCTGGATACGGATGCCGGCGAGGGTATGACACTTTCTACCAGCCACTCTGCCCCGGCACCCATTGCGGCAACCGCCGGCGTTCCCCTTCGGCTTGATCAGGGGATCGGCTTTACGGCAACAGGGCCTGGTCCGGGAGGGGGGGCATTGACCTACCATGCTTCGGGCTGGTCGACAGAGCCCTATAGTTCACAGTATGAACGCATAATGAATCCAAGCTCTTCAGAGCCCGATGATGGCTGGTATCTTCCAGGCTTCGAGGCGACCTTTAACGAAAATACTACCCTCTATATCCGCTGGCTGCCGGAGTTTGACAACATTGCCGCGCAGGTGACCTTTGTCGAACCAGGAACCGGAACGAGGACGGTTGATGGACCAGTGATGCACCTTCGTGACGTACTTCCCTTTGAGCGCACGGCCTACTTTCAGGATGCCCTTTCGGCTCCGTGGACGGTGAGCTCCAACCAGCGCGTCTGGGAATGGAAAAGTGAAACCGTTTCCTACTCCAGAAACGCCAATAGCCCCCCTGCCGGGACTCCCGCAGTGTGGCAGTTTGTGTTCAATAATGGAGGTGAATATTTAGCAACCTTCGCTGCCAACGGGTCTGGTCCAGTTGCGGGTCTGCGCCCAGTGAGCATTACCTACACGCCACGACAGGTGTACACCATAACCTTCGATGCCAACGGTGGAACCATGTCCAGTGGTGTGGTAACTCGCGACGCATTTGCTGATATACCGATTGCCAACAACGTTGGCTGGTGGGGCATGAGCAGTGAGACACAGCTACCTGAACCCACGCGGGGTAACCTGACCTTCGCCAACGACTGGTTTTTCGATCCAGATTACAGCGGAGACGACTGGTTTACCAATGCTACAGCAGATACCACTCTGTACGCCCAGTGGCAGACGGGAATTACGTTCGATCCCAATGGAGGTTCTCTGGCTGGCCTTTCTCAGCACGTTCAAACTACGATTCTTACGAATGTGACCGCCGACGGCGTAGCCATGGTTATTGAGGCTCCGGGGATTAGTACAGCTCGCGCCCAGCACGACGTTTTTGGTGGCTGGTTTACCGAGCAGGGTGATGCACCGGAATTCTTTGTCTCGAACAAGGTTTCCACTGGAGCAAATAGCTCGGATTCGTTCACCATCGACTCTGTGACGGGACCTCTGACACTGTATGCTGGCTGGATTCCGCAGTATGAAATTGGTGAAGTACTGCCAGGCAATCAAGGCATTATCTTCCATATCCTTGGGGGCAGCGAGCCTCAGAGAACACAGCCCCAAAGCAATGAGCTTGTTGAAGCGTCTATCACAAATGAAAGCACAAACTGGCGTTTTCTTGCTGTGGCACCAGTCGAAGAACCTGAGGATACGGTCCAGAACCCAAATCCTAATCCGGGTTGGTTATCATCAGGAACAGATTGGCAAACCGTTTTTACTACAGACCCTGGGTCAGGCAACGCAGCCCATGGAAAGTTCGACCTCCTTAAGACGCTCGATGTGTTAGGCGGTGGCCGACCTTCCACGGCAGAAATCATCGCTTGGGCAGGTTCTGGTCATGGTAGTGAGACGGTAGCAAGACAAGCACGAGAATCAGACATTGGGGGACTCAAACCAACCACTATTACAGATCTGAATGCGGTCTGGTACTTGCCATCAGCGTCCGAGTTAATTGAAATAGCAAATGCCCGCAATTCTGCGGGAACATCAGTATGGGAAATCGCAGGAATGAGATTCGGTTCTGGCGCAACTCGCCAATACTGGACTTCTACCACGTATAATGGCGGATATGGACATGGAGACATGAACGGTAATGCCTTTTTCGTTCATGTGTCTGACTCAGCATCCGTGACACCTCAGGCAGGAACCAGATCGCGGAGCAATGGCGGTACTAACAGTCCGCGAGTCCGCCCCGTCCGCCGCTTCTGATATTCTGGCAGCGGACGGAGTCAACGGGTCCCGGTCTCGGGGAGGGCTTTCCCCTCCCCGAGGCCAGGGCATTGGAGGGAAGGCGCGGCTAGTCTATGTCGCCGTTTCCTTCGTCATCGTCATCGTCATCGTCATCGTGTTCCCAGTATTCCCAGTAGACCCCCGCCGGTTCGGCTCCGACCGTCATGGTTGCTTCTTCCCTGGAGTCGGACGCGTAAAAACGAGTAACCACGCGGTTCCATCCTTGTCGGAGGTCCAGGTTCACAACAAGAGGAATAACGTCCTCGCACTCATCTTCGTCCTCGCACTCGTCGTCCTCAATGGTACCCCGGAACGAAGTATCGGCAGTGACGTACCACCATTCAACATCAATTATCTCCTCGAATATGTCATTCCCGTCATCGTCTTCCTCCCAGTCGTAGTACTCGCGGTAGATCTCCCCCAGGGTTTCTTGATAGCCAACTACAGTTATCTCGAGAAACGCGATCCTTGCCTCGGGGTCACTCCAAGTAAAATCGTCGGAATCAAGGATGGCGGATATAACAGACATACCATCCGTATCCTCTGGCGCTGTGATTTCCATAGCTGGGAAATCCCCGGTAACCTCTGGACGACTGGTAATAGGGAAGGACATGCCTCCGGGGATATTAATCCTCGCCTCGATTGTAGCGCTTTGTTCGCTGGGCCACCCCCAGATCTCCCCGACAGGCAGGGTAAAAGACTCTCCCAGGTGGCCCGGGTTTGCCTTGGAACTGGAACTGCTGCTGCTACTGACCAGATCATCACAGGACACAAGAACCACGGCCAGGGCAGTAAACATAACAGCAAGAATCGATTTACATACTTTGTTTTTCACAAAAATCTCCCTTAAAATGTTTTTTTGTCGTTTTCAATCCTTGTAGAGCTACAGATACATGGCTTGTGCCCTCCTGGTCAGGTCTATCTTTTTCTCGGAAACGGGATCACCGAGGCAACGCCCAGTGAGACTATATCCCCGTCTCCGGGAAAAACCGGATTTTTAGATAAAAAAATACATAATTTTTTTGGTAATATAATACAGCTGGCCCCGCTGCCAGGGGAGCCACAAAGGAGACACAAAAAAACCGGCAGGATCGCTCCTGCCGGCTGGTGTGAGAAAGAGCCCGGTGCCGGGCCTGGAGAAGAGAGGTTACGCCTCCTGGGGAAGAACCTGGTTCAGGATAATACCGGTAACGGCAGCAAGAACCATAGCGCTCAGCTCCAGCCCTTCCACAACGGTGAAAGCCACGCCGCCCACGCCGATAACCAGGATCACGCTGGCAATAATCAGGTTGCGCGGCTTGATAAGACTCACCTTGCCCTCGATAAGCGTGCGGATACCAACCCCGGCGATCATACCGTAGAGCAGGATCGACACACCCCCGATAACAGGCCCGGGAATCGACTGAATGAGAGCCTCAACCTTGGGGATAAAGGCCATAACGATAGCCCAGATTGCACCCATACTCACCACAAAGGTAGCGTGCACACGGGTGATCGCCAGAACACCAATGTTCTCGCCGTAGGTTGTGAGCGAGGGACCACCGAGCAGACCCGAGATAATCGTGGCCACACCGCCTCCGTAGAGAGTGGGGGCAATACCGGGATCGGTCTTCATATCGCGATCAATGGTATTCCCGATAGCCAGGATATCACCGATATGCTCGATAACGGAGACGATCGCCGCAGGGGTGACGATCAGGAGCACCTGGGGGCTGAACTTGGGCAGGGTAAAGCCGGGAAGCCCGATAAAGGAAGCCTGGGCGATGCCGCTGAAATCAACCAGCCCCAGAAAAGTGGCGGCGATATACCCGATAACCAGACCACCCAGAATGGGAACAACCTTGATGATTCCCTTGCCGAACATGGTGATTCCCACGGCGGCGAGGAGGGTGAGAACAGCAACTCCCCAGTGACCACCGGCCATGCCCATTGCCACAGGAGCAAGGCCCAGTCCGATAACCATAATGACCGGCCCGGTAACGATGGGCGGAAAAACCTTGGCCACCCGCTCGGGACCAATCCACTGAACCAGGAGCCCCACCAGGACGTAGACAATACCGGCACCGATGATACCCGCCTGGGCATGCTGCAGACTCAAGGTCTCGGCAGCGATAAGCAGGGGAGCAATGAAGGCGAAGGAGGACCCCAGAAAACCGGGGACGCGACCCTTGGTGAAGAAATGGAAGATCAGGGTACCCACACCAACGGCAAAAAGGGTGGCCGATACGTTCAAACCGGTGATAACCGGAACCAGAACGGTGGCGCCCAGCATGGCCATGGTGTGCTGAAGGCCGATCAGTACCTTCTGGGGTGTGGAAAAGCGGCCGGAGATGTCTCTCCCCTCGCGGAACTCAAGGTCGTAGTCTTTTTCCTGGCCGGGATCAGGTCGATTCGAATTATCGGACATCGTCAGCTCCTTCTGATGTGATCCCTCAATGGTACGTACACTTTCCTTTTGGCGCAAGGAAAAGTTTTTCCATCCTCTTCTTTTCCTCTCCTGGCCGCCAGACCGCCAGCCTGCCCGCCAGCCAGACCGCCGGCCAGTCCGATCTGGCGCTGGGGGCGAAATTTGATACATCCCCATGTTTCAGGTGTTCAGATTTTGGACAAAAGGGGGAAAAAAGTTGCCGGCACCCGGGATGACTGGTAGAATCTGACAATCGAAGCAACTAAAAAAGTGGAATCCTTTTATGGCCGTGATAGTAGTATCGATAACAATATATTCCGTGCATCTCTCTATTGGCCCTGCGGGGGTGGCCTGTTATGGAAAGCTTGAGCCCTGTCATCGCCACCGATGACACACGGTGTGTCAACTGTCACCGTTGCATCTCGGTGTGTCCGGTAAAGTACTGTATCAACGGCAGCGCCGATGCCGTTGCCGTGAATCACGAAGCCTGCATCGGCTGTGGAAGCTGCATCGCCGTATGCCGCCACGGAGCGCGTACGCCCCTTGATCAGGCCGGGGCATTTTTTGCCGACCTTCGGGCCCGGATCCCCCTGGTGGTTCTGGTGGCACCCTCGGTAGCCTCGGTATTTCCCGGGAACTATCTGCGCCTGAACGGATTCCTCCGCTCCCTGGGAGCGGCTGCCGTCTTCGATGTGAGTTTTGGTGCAGAACTCACGGCTCGCTCCTACGTGGATTATCTGGAGCGGGAGCAGCCAAAAACGCTCCTGGCCCAACCCTGTCCGGCGATCGTCTCCTACATTGAGCTCCTTCGTCCCGAGCTCCTGCCCTATCTTGCTCCTCTGGAGAGCCCCATGGGCCACACCGCCAGGATGATCCGCCGGTTTTACCCCGACTACGCCGATCACCGGATCGCCGCGCTCTCGCCCTGTCTGGCCAAGAAACGGGAGTTCGAGGAAACGGGGCTGATCGACTACAACGTAACCTTTGCCTCGCTGGCGACCTATCTGGAAAACACCGGAATATCCCTGGCCGATTACAACCGGGAACCCTACACAAGCCCGCCCGCCGAACGGGGAGTTCTCTTTTCCTCTCCCGGAGGACTTCTGCGGACGGTGGCACGGGAAAAACCCGGAGTGGCAGAAGGGGTCAGAAAGATCGAAGGGCCCGACCAGGTCTATCCCTATCTGAATCAGCTTGAAGAGGTCCTGGCGGCGGGAGACAATCCCCTCCTGGTGGACTGTCTGAACTGCTCCCTGGGGTGCAACGGCGGGCCCGGCACGACCTCGGGAAACCGTTCCATCGATCTTCTGGAAGCACCCCTGGAAGCACGCCTTCGCGAGCATACGGGCGGTACCCCCGCCGACCCGGCGGCGATCAGGCAGCTCGTGGACCAGTATTGGGAGCCCGGTCTCTACCACCGAACCTACCAGGACCGCAGCGAGTATGCCCTTCTCTCCGAACCTTCGCCGGAAGAGATGGAAGAGATCCTGCGGGAGATGCACAAGTATGGCCCGGAGGATATCTACCACTGCTCCTCCTGCGGATACAACGACTGCTACGCCATGGCAAAGGCGATTTTCAACGGCATCAACCGCCCTCAAAACTGCCACTTCTTCCAGAAAAAAGAGATCAACCGCCTCCACGACGATCAGAAACGGACCATGGAGGAGATGATCGAGCAGCAAAAGGAGTACGTGCGGCAGCGCACACGGTCCATTCAGAGCCTGCTCGATTTCTCGGGCCAGGGGTTCCTCTCGTTCGGGTCGGACCTGCGGGTCCGCCCGGAGTACTCCCGGGAGTGTCACGAGATTTTCGGGAAGGAGATCGAGGGAGAGAATCTGGCTGCGCTCCTCTACGATAACAGCCGGGACCGGGAGGATCTTGCCGACGCCCTGGCGCTGATCTTCAACGGGGCCTCCACGGCCGATGTTGTTTTTGGTCTTCTGGACAAAGAGCTGGTGATCCGGGAGAAGCAGATCGAGATTGATTATCGTGCAATCGATCACACAGTGATCATGTGCTCCCTGGTGGACGTGACAGAACAACGGATGCTGGAAGAACAGATTACCCGGGTAAACCAGCTTCGGGAGATGCTCCTGGCGGTGGTAATTAACAGGGATCAGTTTGCCGCCCTGGTTCGGGAAGCAGACCGACTCTTTGAACTTCTGAACGCCCTGGTTGCCCGGGGGCTGGATCAGGCACCGCACCACGCTCTGGAAGGAGCACTGCGGGAGGTTCACACCTTCAAGGCCAACGCGGCCTATTTGAAACTCCGGAAAACCGAAGCCGCAGCCCACGCCCTGGAAGATGCCCTGAACGATTTCATGATCCTCGCCGACGCGCCGTCGGTCCAGGAAGGGCTGGAGGAGCTATCGGGGCAGTACCGGCAGGAGCTCTTTATGGTGAAGGAAAACCTGGGGGCTGAATGGATCGCTCCCGATGAAACCCTGGTCATTCCCCGGCTCCAGCTTCTGGAACTGGAGCACCAGCTACAGGAAGGAGAACTCCACCCGGGGGTTCTGGCCGATCACCTGAGGAAACTCCAGATGGTCCCCTTTGCTCCCCTGGTGGACCGGTTGCGACGGCTTGCCCAGGATCTGGCCTCGGGCCGGGGAAAGCGACTGGCAGATCTTCAGTTTCAGGGGGACAATTTCCTGCTGGACCGGGAAAACTACGAAGCCCTCTCCCACGCCGCCACGCATCTCCTGCGCAACATGGTGGATCACGGTATCGAGCGGCCTCATCAGCGGGAGCGGGCCGGAAAGCCCGCCCAGGGCCAGATCACCCTGGGCTGCACTGTGGAGAAGGGGGCCGTCTCGCTCTCTTTTGAGGATGATGGTGCCGGGTTCGACATAGAGGCGATCGGGAAGATCGCCCGGGAAAAGGGGTTGATCCAGGCCGATGCACAGCTCGATACCACGAACCTGCTGAAATTGGTCTTCAGCAGTGGCTTTTCCACGGCTGGCCAGGTTTCGGCGGTGTCGGGCCGCGGTGTGGGGCTGGCTGCGGTGAAGGAGGAAGTAAAGGGCTTGGGAGGCCGGTTGTTTCTCAAGACCCGCCTCGGAAAAGGATCGCGATTTACCATCGTAATACCACTCCAGAAAGGAGTTCAGGAGGCATCATGAAAGCTGAGTACGCCAATGTCTTTATCACCAGCGCCGTCACGGTATTCCAGAAGGAACTGGGGATAAAAATGACCCGGGAGAGCCTGGTCCGCAAGGAGGCACCCCTGCCGGGCCTGCCCGTTTCCATCGTGATCGGGATAACCGGCTCGGTGCGGGGCCAGGTGGTCTATTCCCTGGACCAGAGTTTCGCCCAGGATATCGCCCACGTGATGATGCCCAACAAGCTTCCCAGCGAACTGCGAAAGCTTGTGAACAGCGCCGTGGGGGAGATCGCCAATATGGTGACCGGCCAGGCCAGCATCAAGCTTGCCGGGCAGGACAACATCATTCACATCACACCGCCGGCGGTTTTTACCGGATCGGATCTGCAGGTTGATTTTCTTGAGGTGCCCACGATCTGTCTCCGTCTTCTTTCGGAGATGGGGGTTCTGGAGATCAACATCGGTATTCTGGGTAGTCAGGAGGAACAATGAAACGCGGGTTGATCGTCGACGATGCAGCGATCATGCGGGTCCGTCTGCGGGATATCCTGGAAGAAGCCTTTCAGATTGTGGCCGAGGCAGGTGACGGTGCCGAGGCGGTGCGGATGTACGAGAACCACCGCCCCGATTTTGTAACTCTCGATATCTCCATGCCCCACCAGAGCGGAGTGATCGCTCTGGAAAAGATCCGCGCCCTGGATTCGGAGGCCAAAATTGTGATGGTCAGTGCTGTTGGCCAGAAACGGCAGGTGATCGAGGCCCTGCAGAAGGGCGCCTCGGACTTTATCATCAAGCCCTTCGAGAGTGACCGGGTACTCCAGGCGGTGAACCGGCTTTTTCAGTAACGCCCGAGCCTGCCCTGAAACTGCCCGATCCTGCTTCGATCCGGCCTCGAGCTGCTGGCGCAGTTCGGGACCGGCTCAGGATGCCTGATCGCCGCTGGCGCAGTACTTGGCGTATCTGCCGGGGCTCATGCCGCTCCAGCGGCGAAAGACCTTGCAAAAGTGAGCCTGGTCGCAGAAGCCCAGATTGATGGCCAGGTCCGTGAGTGAGGTGTACTGGCGGCTTCGGATGAGGTGGCGCGCCCTGGCGCAGGTCCTGATCGCTGCGTACTCCCGGGGAGTGTAACCGGTACAGCCCTTGCAAGCCCGCTCCAGGTTTCTCAGGGAGCATCCCTGGCACCGGCTAAGACGGGCAAGTTCTCGCTTGCCGGGAATCTGAACTTCTTCCAGTTCTTTGAAGAATGCTGTATTAGCCAATGCAGTGGGGTCCGATGACGATTCGCTTACCAGGCTCATCAGATAGTGTTGAATCCGATCCACGGCCTCCGGAGGGGGCTTGGTAAGGCAGCTTTCCAGGATGGTTCGGTGCTCGTGTTGCACCTCCCTGATGTAGAGGTCCGGGAAGAAGGTCTTGTCTTGCTCCGGGGTAAAGAGCTTCAGCGCACGGGCTGCTCCCGGTTTCAGACAGACTCCCACCAGCAACCCGATGTGGCTGAAGGATACCCGAAGAGGCTCTCTGAGAGGCGTCGATGCCCAGACAGGAGGAGCAGGGTTTTGCTTTTCTTCGGATAGACCGACAAAGCATTCCCCCTGGCGGTGAATGAAGAGAAAGGTGTCTGTATCGGGCATGAGCAGGCGTTCCATCCTGTTTTGGGCTGAGTAATCGGAAAGACTCCAGAAATAACGGAGGTAGTTCTGGAGCTGCTCCCGGGGTTCGTATTTTTGATACTCCATTTTCATATCTCACTGCGGATCTTACCCGCCCGGGGTGACAGAAAACCCGAAACTTGTCGCGTTCATACAAGTTCCTGCCTGGTGAAACCAGATAGGATTGCTCCTGAAATTAGGTATAACGAATATAGTTAGTTATGTCTACGTAAGTTCTGGAGAGACTATGATCAACTTGTTACAGGGGAGAGCGGCTCTCCTGATTACCATAGGCCTTGCAATCATCTCAGTCCGTGATACTGCGGGTGAAGAGATTCGGGAGGAAGAAGATCGGGGCCGCCACGAGATCGTCCTGGTTGAACCGGAGATGGAAGCGGACGATATCGTTCTGGATGATATCACCGTTACCGCGCTGCGGGTCAGGAAGCGCCTGAAGGATACCCCGGTCTTTACCGAAGTGATCAGCAGGGACGACATTCAGCGATCCAACGCCTCGACTGTTTCGGATGTGCTGGAAGATCATGGCCTGATGTTTACCTCCAACGCCATGGGGGACTACATCACCATTCAGGGCATGGGTGGCAGTCGGGTTCTGTTCCTGGTGGATGGACGAAGGGTTCCCGGCCGGGTTGCCCGGCGGTTGAATGGGGCAACCCTTCCTGTGGGTGACGTGGAACGGATCGAGATCGTTCGGGGTTCGCAGTCGGCTCTCTACGGATCTGACGGGATCGGGGGCGTGATCAACGTTGTCACCGTGCCTCCTTCGGGGGATCGGTCTCTTACCGTCCGGGTAAGAAATTCCGGGCTTCCTCCGTACAAAGACCCCGATGGGGACAATAATTCCTCCGGGGATGCATCGGCCTTTCGGGAGCAGACCGTGGCAGCCCAGGCGACCTTTTCTGCGGGGCCCCTGGAAAATCGGATAACCCTCGATGGAGGGAAAGGAGAACTCTACCTTGATGAGCGGGGGGCCCGCTCGATCCTTCCCGAATATCGCCGGATCAAGGCGGGATTTGAATCACGGTTGGCTCTGGCCGAGGCGGGAGACCTCCGGCTTGGTGGCAGTCTCCTCTCGCTGCGTTCCGATGAGCAGACAAACTTTCAGGGAAGTTTGAGCCGCCAGGATATCAGCCGCGTCGAAGGGTTTGTTAAGGGTGAGTATTTTCAGGGTGACCGGATATCGTGGCAGGGTCAGATCTACAACCATTATTACCAAAGGGATCGGGAACAGTACTCGGGGATTCTTGGAACCTGGAGCTCGGGCGATACGGAGCGGGAAAATATTCTTGCGGGAGACCTCTACGCCACCATGGACATACAGGATGACCTGATGGTCGTGGCTGGCATGGAGGCGAGCCTGAACACCATGGAACGGGACGTCCTCACCCTGGGAGGAAGGGGCGGAGAGGTTTCCCGCAACGGACAGGCCCTGGTGGTGCAGGGGGAATGGTATCACGAGGGGCAGCATTCACTGGTTCTGGGCATGAGGGTGGAGCGGGATTCCCGGTACGGCTATGCAGCGGCACCCCGCCTGGCGGCCATGTATTATCTGGCAGAGGAACTTCGGCTTCTGGGAGGTCTGGGTCTGGGATACCGGGCCCCTGATTTCAACGATCTCTATCTGTACAATAACCAGATCTCGGCCATGCCCTATACGATCGCGGGAAATCCCGACCTTGATCCGGAATACAGTCTGGGGGGGAATCTGGGTCTCGAGTACGTCGCCGGAACGTTCTTCTTCCAGATCAACGCCTACTACACCGAGCTCTACCGGGAGATCATGTATCGCGATACCGGAAAAGAGGATACCCAGAGCGGGAAGATCATATACCGCACAGAAAACCTGGATCGAAGTCTCCGGACTGGTCTGGACCTGGAGGGCCGAATCGGTCTGGGCAGGAGAGGATACCTCTCGGGAGCAGCGGGGTATCTCTTTGCCTACAACCGGAGCGAGACGTCCCTGATTCGGGAGGAACCCTTTCTCACGGCCCGGGGCCGTTGGGGCTTTGACGATCCTGCCAGGGGACTCTCGTTCCGTTTGTCCGGTCTCTATTGGTCTCCTCTGGACCCTGATGAGAGAGGGAGCAGCGGGGATCACCGTTACCGCCTTGATCTGCAGGGATCAAAGGAGATTGGTCAGGCCCTCTCGATCTTTGCAGCGGTGGAGAATATCACGGGATACATCAACTCGAACCTGGGGCCCTACTACGGACCCCTCTTTACGATCGGATTTGAGGCGATCTTCTAGAAAAATTGTGTGGTCGCCACGAAAGGAGTCAGAATGAAAGCAGTGATCAGGATGAGAGAAGGGGTCCCTTCCTTCGGAAAGGGTGTCCTCGTGGGGTTGCTTGGGGTAGCGCTGACGGTTCTGGCCGGATGTGATGCCTTCGATTCCGGGAGCAGCAGTTCCTCCCGACGGTCACAGGGCACGGTGGCCCTGACAGTTCCCGATGGTGGCATCCGGTTTGTCACCCTTGCAACGGGGAGCGTCTCTGCCAGCGGTGATGAGGACCTTGCCGCCAGCGACCGGTGGGATCTGGCCCTGGACAGCGGAAGGTTTATCTATACCAACAGCGGGGCCACGGCGGACCATTACAGCTCCGGTGGCGAGGGTGGCGTGTGGTACACCGGCAAGACCAGCCTGGACGAGGTCCATTCCGTAACAGGAGCCACCTTTGCAGGAGTCTATAACACAGACGCCCTCCGGTGGATCGACTACCCAGCGATGATGGGCGGTTCCCGCCCGGTTCGAATGAATGTAATGACCTACGTGGGGTACGACAACGAGCCCCATTCAGACGGTACCGCCGATGGGAGCGAGAGCGATCCCTTCAGCGCGATCTTTCTGTATAACCAGGAGGAGTATTACTACAACGCCGGCGGAATGCCTCCTGATTTTCGCGTGAGGAACCGGGTGTACATTGTCCGGCACGGTGACGGAAGCGGTTACTCGGCGGTACAGGTTTCGGGTCTCGAAAACGGGGAGGATTCTTCCCGAATCTACGAGCTGCAGTACAAAGCGTTGCAGTAGGTCCCGGGAAGGAGTGCGCATGGATTGGTTTATTCAGGGCGGGTGGCCCATGTACCCCATCCTGGTTTCTTCAGTCCTTGCCCTGGCTGTCTCTGCGGAACGGACGATCTATTTCGTCCGTTCCATGGAGTGCCCGCAAGGGGTGATCAGAAACTGCAGAAATGGCGCCGTTGCCGATGGCCGGGGAGAGCTCTCCAGGCTGGCGACGATCTACGCCGCATCCCGTGATGAGCCCCGGGAAATCCTTGAAAAACGAGTGTCTCGGGGGGCCGCCGCCATGATTCGGGAGCTCAACCGGGGCCTCGGGGTGCTCTCGGCGATCGCGCACCTGGCACCCCTCATGGGGCTCTTTGGAACGGTGCTGGGGATGATTGGTGTTTTTCAGGGGATCGAGGCAAGCGGAGGGAGGGCCGAGATTCATTTCCTGGCGGGAGGAATCCGGGTTGCGCTGTTTACAACTGCTTTCGGTCTGATGGTGGCGGTGCCCTCCATGACGGCTTTTCATATCTTTCACAGCCTCTCCCGCCGCAGGGCGGAGAGGATGGAGGATTTCATTGATGATCTGAACGATTTTTTCGGGCGTTCCGTCTCTTTTGACACCGACAGGAGGAGCGATCAGGAAAGGGACAGGGAGTCCTCCCGGGAGGAGTCTGACGAGGACTATGAAGCGGTTTGTAGCGTTCAGGTATCATGATCACCCCAAGGCGGTGAGCATCGATATGACACCTCTCATCGATGTGCTCTTCATGCTACTGCTCTTTTTTGTTCTTACCTCGGTCTTTGTGGATCCGGCTGTGCCCGTGAATCTTCCCCTTTCCAGGGAAAATTCGCCCCTCCCGGGGGAGGTCCCTGATATCGCCATAACAGTTGATGGCGGGGGTCGGTTAAGAGTGAACGGCGAGGGGGCCTGTCTTGAGTCGCTGGAGGTCTTTCTTTTTTCCTGGTTCGGATCTTTCCGCGATGATCCCGGGGAGGCATCACCGGTGGTCTCGATCCGGGGTGATGAGGGGGCCGCCTACGGGGTCATCTTTTCCGTGATCGATCTCTTGAAGGAGTTCGGCATAGAGCGAATCAATTTGTCGCACCGGACCGGAGACGCTGCGGGCAGTGATGAAATCTGGTGACCGATGAGATTTGGTGGAAGAGGAAGGGCCGCGGTGCTCTTTTCGCTGGTGGTTCACGGCCTGGTGCTGGCTGGCTTGTCGGGATATTCCCGGGGCGATCAATCTGCTCCGGGAGAAGCTCGGGAAATATCTCTTGCAATGGGATCCTGGCCGGAAGAGCGGGAGCGAATCCCCGCCCCGGGGGGAGACCTCCCCGAGAGAGTTGCCAAAGAACCCGACCGGATGCTTCCCGAGCCGGAGAGCCTGAAACCCGAAACTCGGGACAGCGAAGAAAAACCGGACCGGGAAGAGCCTTACGATCAGGAGGCGGATGTTTCCCGTGATCGGGAAGAAGAGCCCCTCGGAAATACCGAAGAAGCCAGCGAATCCGAGGGGGCCGGTGAGTCCGCAGGCTCCATCGAACCCGAAGAGACCGATGGCGTGCCGGGTGAGGCCTCCCGGAATATTCCGGACCAGAGAGGGCCCGAACCATCCCGGGAGGATCTTCTGGAGCGCTACATCGGTCAGGTCCGGACAGGGATAGAAAAGGCCCGGCAGTATCCCCTGGTGGCTCGCCGGAGAGAGCAGGAAGGGACCGTGGTGGTCCGGTTCTCTCTCTCTTCGGCGGGAACGATCGTGGAGGGGCCCGATATTCACAGTCCCTCCCGGTATCCTGCCTTGAACAGGGCCGCCCTGGAGGCGGTTACCCGTGCGGCTCCCTTTGCGGAGTTTTCCGAAGGGTTTTTGAGGGAGATTATCACCTTTGTTGTGCCAATTCATTTTCGGCTGGAGATATAAGATTCGGGCCCGGGGACCCGAAGGGCTGGATGCTGTTTTCAAGGAGCGTGTGGTGTCAGGGAGGAAAAACGATGGCTGAAGTTGCCCGATCTGCGGTTTCTGATCCGGGTCGATACAGGTTCTCCGGAACTGGGGGATCACGGGGGTTTTCCCTGTTTCTCGTGATGGTCTTTCTGTCTGGTGGAGGGCTCTGCCTCTTGGGAGTGATGATCGGGGCTGTCCCGCTGGAGCCCCGAGTGGTTCTGCGGGCGCTGGCGGGCAGGTCTCTTCCGGAAGAGGCTCAGGCCGTCGCCGTAATCTGGAGTTTGCGGTTGCCCCGGGTGATCATGGCTCTCCTGGTGGGAACCATGCTCGCCACATCGGGTACGGTGGTACAGGCGGTGTTCCGGAATCCCCTGGCCGATCCCTACATCATCGGTATTAGTGCGAGCGCCGTGGCTGGCGCTGTCCTGGCCTATTCGCTGGGCCTCTCCGAGGTGTGGTACGGGATTATCGGTTTTGGCATAAGTCTGGCCACGGCGCTGCTGCTTTTCCGGTTTGCCGCACGGGGAGACGGGCTCAGTGTCTCAACGCTTCTCATCGTGGGGGTAGCTGTGTCGTCTTTTCTGGGGGCCATGACTTCTTTCGCGATGTATGCGATCGGTGAGGACAGTTACCGGATAATTGTCTGGACCATGGGATATCTGGGAGGATCCACCTGGTCCCGCGTGGGGATCGCCTCTTTTCCAATGGTGTTGGCAACGACCTTCTTTGTGTATCGCCGCCATGAAATGGATGCCCTCATGTGCAGCGACGAGGAAGCTCACGCCATGGGCCTCAGGGTGGGAGCTCTGAAGAAAGAGCTTTTGGCGGTGAGCGCCCTGATTGTAGCCTTTTCCGTGGCCTTCTGCGGTATGATCGGCTTTGTGGGTCTTATCGTTCCCCACGCGCTCCGGTTGATTCTGGGTCACTCCAATACGCGACTGGTGATCGCCTCAGCCCTGGGGGGAGGAGTCTTTTTGCTGGTCGCCGACATTCTGGCGAGGACGCTTCTGGCTCCCACGGAGATTCCCATCGGAGTTGTGACGGCCTTCACGGGGGCGCCTTTCTTTATCGTTCTGGCCTGCCGCATGCGAAGTTCGGGGATGATCCTGTGATATCTGGTGAAGGGTCAGCGATCAGGCTCAGGGCCCGGGATGTATCTTTTGACTACCATCTCCGGCCCTGTTTGAAAAAGATCGGTCTGGATCTGCTGCCGGGAGAGATTCTGGGCGTTTTGGGGCCCAACGGATCGGGGAAATCAACCCTGCTCAAGACGATGTTCGGGCACCTGAAGGCCCGGGAAGGAGAGATCGAGCTTGCGGGTCTTTCCCTGGAGTCGCTGACACCCCGGGAGCGAGCACGAAAGGTCGCCTTTGTTCCCCAGAATTCGGGTTTACGGGCTCCCCTGACGGTATTTCAGGCTGTTCTTATGGGGAGATATTCCCGGAAGGGATTGCGATTTGGCGGGTATAGCGGCAGCGATTTCCGTCTGACAAGAGAGGTTTTGCGGGATCTGTCCCTCAGCGAGTTCATTCACCGGCCGGTAACAGAGTTATCGGGTGGTGAATTTCAGAAAGTTTTGCTGGCTCGAGCCTTTGTTCAGGAGGCTCCAGTTCTTTTTCTTGATGAAGCTACCAGTAATCTTGATATCCACCACACCCTTGAAATAATGGAAATCGTAAAAAACAAGGTCGCCAGGGAGGGCCTATCGGTTGTGTCGGTCATGCACGATCTGAACCTGGCTGCCTCCTGGTGTGATCGGATCGCCATTATGAAAGCGGGTGAGGTCTTTGTCTGCGGGGAGCCCGGGCAGGTGATCACCCGGGAGATTATACGGGAGGTTTACGGTGTCTCGCTGGTTGTTCACCACGACCAGGAGGGGATTCCCTACGTCCTTCCCAGGGTCTCCGCAGCGAGGGAGGTTTCCTGTGCGTGAGATTTCCCGACGTCTTCGCTCGCACCACGAGGCCCAGCACGCCATCGCTGATCTGCTTTCGATACCGGACCACCCCGGACCAGGGCACCCCTCGTCGGGACAACGCCCGCCGGGCCACCACCCCCGTGGTCCGGTTGCCGGAGGAGGCCAGAGGCCCGGAAGAGCCCCTTTGGTCGCTCACTTGCCCGGAGAATCCGGGGGCGATTCCTACGGGGCCTATTTCCACGTTCCCTTCTGTGATCGTCTCTGCAGCTTCTGCAACCTGAACCGGGAAAAAATAGGGGGAGATCCAGTCAGGGTTTTCTCACGTGCCAGGGAGTACGCCGGGGTCATTTGCTCCCAGCTTGAAGAGTGTCAGGGCCACCCCTTTTTTGGAGAGGGGCGGGTCGAAGCGCTGTATTTTGGCGGGGGAACTCCCACGGTGCTCTCGCCGGAAGATTTTTCAGCGGTCCTCTCTTCGGCAGAAGAGCTTTTCCGATATTCGTCGCAGTGTGAAATCACCGTAGAGACCACGCTTCACAATCTGGACGGGGAGATGCTGGATACCCTGGTGAGGGGCGGTGTGAACCGGTTGAGTCTTGGCGTTCAGACTTTCAGTGATCAGGGCCGGAAGGTCCTGGCCCGGAGCGGCGACGGTGAGCGCGCCTTTCGCCGGGTGGCAGAGATCAGAAAAAACTTTCCCGGAACTCTCTCGATAGATCTGATTTACAGCTATCCCGGTCAGACTCTGGAACATCTGGAAGACGATGCACGCCGAGCCATTGATCTGGGAGTGGATAGCGTCAGCTTCTACTCGCTCATGCTTCAGAAAGATTCCCCCCTGGAGAAGAGCGTGCGCGCCGGTGCGATTTCCTTCGATCGCACCCTCGAAACGGAAGAGAAGCTCCATCGCCGGTTTCTTTCCCTTCTCTACGGGGGCGGGTACGAGCTGCGGGAGCTTACGAAGGTTGTTCTGCCGGGACGTGATGCCTACCGTTACATCGATCTGATGTACGGCGCCGGAAGTGTTCTCCCCTTTGGAACGGGAGCGGGCGGCCGGGTTCCCGGGAAATGTCTCATGAGACCCCAGCCGGGGATGGTCATGGTTGCTCCGCGATCGGAGGCGGAAGAGGCGGCGAACCGTCTTTTGGGAACTCTTCAGAGAGGAATCTACCGACCCGAAGAGCTGGTGCCGGAGATCCTGATTATGGCTCGAACTGGTGGCCTCTCCCTGGAGAAGTCCCAACTCGGGGGGATAATCCGGAAGCATATTGAACGCTACCGGAGTGAGGGGCTGATGGATGCTGTAGCCCCGGGCGAGGCCCGGCTCACAGAGAGGGGCGTTTTCTGGGGGAACAACATAGCCGTCGATCTTCTTCGCGCTCTTCTCTCCCCTGAGGCATCCTTCAACCCGACGCAGAAAAAGAGAAAGGAAAAACCATGACGAGAAAAAAAAGAGTAGCCCTTCTGGCTCTGGGAATAATTGTTGCTGCGGGGGGATTTTTTCTGGCTCTTCCCTCCCTGGCGCGGTGGGGGGTGCGCCCCGAAGCCCGCTCGGGAGCATCCCCGGGAGGATCGTCCCGAGAACAGGGTGGCGGGGGATCGGCTGTCCCTGCCGGACCGGCAGGGTCCGACAGCTCCTGGCAAAGAGTTCAGGAGGGGCAGGATCTTTACATTGCCGACAGCCTGGGAAACCGGGTTCCCCTGCGCCCCTACGGGGAGATTATTGTCCTCGCAGCGGGCGCGGTGGAGACGATCTTTGCCTTGGGCGGGGGTGACCGGATTATTGCCACCGTGGAGAGCCGTATACCGATTGCTCCTGCCGAAGAGACTGCCCGGCTGCCCACGGTGGGTACCGTTTCCCGGGTGAGTCTGGAGCACCTCGTGATGGCTGATCCCGATCTGGTAATCGTGGACCCCATGAACCCGGATTTAGCCGGGACACTCTACTCCCGGGGCATTCCCGCCCTGGTCTATAACCCTGCTTCGGTGAAGTCTATTCTCGAGCACGCAGAGATTTTGGGTGATCTCACGGAAACGGGCCAGGAGGCGAGGGAGATGGTAATATCCCTGGAGTCTTTGCTAGAGCAACGCCAGAGGGATCGGGAGGGGCAACTTCCCCTGCGAGGACTCTTTATTTATACGGCCCACCCCATGCAGGCCTTTGCCAGTACTTCCCTGGCGGGAGACATCTTGCGGCTTCTGGGGGTGGAAAATCTGGCTGACCCGCTCACGGGGGCGAGGCCCATTGTATCTCCCGAGTATCTCCTGACAGCCGATCCCGACTTTATCTGGGGTGCCATGAGTCTGCAGAGTGTGGACGATATTCTTCTGGCTGATCAGGCCGTGGTGATGACCCGGGCCGGACGGGAGAAGAATATAGAGATCATTCCTTCCACCATGATCATGCGTGCCTCGGTCCATCTTCTGGAAGAGATGGAAAGGCTGGCGGAAAAACTTCCGCCACACCGATCACAGAGTTAGACCGTCAGGGAAGACAGGAGTCCGACACCGACGATAGGCCACGCAGGCAATCGAATATGTACATAGGCAGATAGCGAGGAGTGAGAGATGAAAACCATGATTGTTTATTCCAGCAGGACGGGAAATACCGAGACGATTGCCCGGGCCATACACCAGGAAATGCCCCGGGCAGAACTGTTCCCTGTGGAAGAGGCGCCCTCACCGGAGGGGTTTGACCTTCTTGTCTTGGGATTTTGGGTTGACAAGGGAACTGCCGATGTTGCAGCCCGGGAGTATTTGCAACGGGTGGGGACCACGCCAACGGCCCTCTTTGCTACCCTGGGAGCATATCCCGATTCGAACCATGCCCGGGAAAGCATGGAGCGTGCCTCGGAATTCCTTTCTGGGGCCCCTTTGGTGGGATCTTTTGTCTGCCAGGGTGCAGTGGATTCCAAGCTTCAGAATTGGATGGAGAGTCTCCCGCCTGATCATCCTCATGGACCTACCGAGGAACGTCTTAAACGGTGGCGCGATGCTTCAACCCATCCCGACGGGAAGGATTGTGAGGCTGCCCGGGTCTGGGCACGAGGGTTGATCCGCGAGGAAAGATCCTGATTCTGCCCTGAAACTGCCCCGAGGCGGGGCTCTGCGGGGAAGGGGAAAATGTGCTATTCTTGGCACCGTGGAACAGATTGACACGGCTTTTTTTCCTCTCGAGGACCCTCCTGGCACCCCCTGGGGGGTGAACCCTCCCGGCTCGGCCCCGCCCGCCGGGGGTGAGCGCTACCACCTGAACTGGCCCGGGCGGATTGAGGCGTTGCGCCGGTCCCGGGAGTCAACCGACAGGGTTCTCCGGCCCCGGCGCGAGGAGAGTTTTCTCTTTGACCAGGCCCGGAACATGGTGATTCAGGAGGAACCGCTGGGGGCTTTCAAAATGCTTCAGGAGAGCCTTCTGGAACAGGTGGCGGTGATCTCCCTCTCCCTGCCTGCTCCCCCGGCGGAGCCGGAGCGTCAGGGCCAGAACCATTCGGCCTGGCTCTCAGAGGCCTATCCGCTGTTCCGGCTTGCCTGGAACCTCCTGCAGGATCGGGGGCTCCTTCGGGTTGTCCTCCCCCCGGGAGAGGAGATTCCGCTTCTCTGTGTGCTGGACGAACTCTTTGGCGAGGAACAGCGGCTTTTCTCCTGGGGCGAGGGGGCCGGTCCCGGAAGGACCGTGAGGTATTGCAAAAACGCTGCGGCCGGTACCACCGCAGAAAGCCCCTGGCAGGACAGGCAGGGCTGTTTCCTTGCCCTGGCCGATCCGGAAGATCCCCTGAAAACGATGGAAGAGGTCCTGGCACGAAACGGCCAGGACCAGGGCCAGAGGTCGTTTGTTCTGATCGTTCCCCCGGAGGATTCGGGGCACCCCGAGGATTCAGGGCTCTTGGAGCAGGTGCGGGCACTGGAGATACCCTTCCGGCTACTCCGGGGCGACAGCGCTACCCGGGAGATCCCCTGCGTGCAGGACGATGACGAGCTCCAGCAAGACCTTCCTCTCCAGATCGACCGGATCAAGCCCGGGAGAACCCCCGAGGACCTCCTCTTTCATGCGCTTTTGAGCTGTGGCATTTCCCCGGGAATCCCGCTGGAGCGGCAGGTCCTGGCCGGAGGAACCCTCTTTTGTGCCGGCCATAATCGGCTTGTTGCCTGGTTTGGTCATACTCTGACCGATCGGATCCTGAAAGAAATCCTTCGGCGTCGCCCCGGGGTCGCGGTCTTCCGGGAGAGTGCCTGCGCCGGGAACGAAGAGAAGCAGGCCCTGGAACGGTTTCTCCGGGAGTCCTCGCCGGGTACGGTGGCAGGCTATCTATGATTCCATCGGTCTTTCTTGAAGAACCGCACCACCGGGAGGCACTGGACGCATTGATAGGCGGTGCCGAGACCTCGAGTCGTATTGCCCTGGAGATGGAGCGGGGAACGGGCAGTACCTATTGCGCCGTGCGATTCATCTTCGAACTACACCGACGGCGAGGCCAGCGAACCTTTGTCGTTCTGGTTCCCTCGCAAGAGCTAAAAGAGAAGGTTCTGGATACTCTGAAGCGCTCGGCGGATCATCTCTGCGCGATCTATCATCGCAGGCTCCGGTTTTTTGGATATGCTCCCCGAGAGATGCACCGTATTCAGGCCTTCGCTCTTGAGGGGGGAGTTTCCGTGATGGTGGCAACTGTCCAGGATATTTCGTCGTCCCGCAGGGACCATCGGCAGCTGTCTCAGGTGCAGGACCGGTTTCAGTCGCGCAGCGCTTTGGAGGTGATTCAGGCCACCCGTCCGGTGGTGTTCTTCAAGGAGCCGCACCAGAAAAGTGCCCGGCGGGTGCGGGCTGTTCTGGAGGTGCTGCATCCCTCCCTGGAGGTTCTGATCTCATCGCTTCATCGCGAGGCCCTGCGGCCGGTCTACCGTCTGGATGGGCAGGCTGCCCGGGACAGGGGGCTCCTGAAACCGCTGGAGGTGGTCCAGGCTCGGGAGGCCTGCTGGTCGGCCCGGATCAGCAGGGTGATCGAGATCCATCTGCGGCGTGAGCAGGAACTCTTTTACCGGGGGGTAAAGGTCCTGTCCCTGATTTTTCTGGACGATACAGGCCTGTATTTCGACCCCCGGGATCCCCGGGAGATGGGGCCCTGCCTGCTTTTTTTCCAAGAGGAATACCGGCGGCAACGCGATTCTCTCCTGGAGAAGATGGAGAGCCACGACCCCTACGGGCTGTACCTTCGGTCTCTGGCCACGGACGATACGGCCCGGGGCTACTTTCCCCGCGATCCCAGGAGCGGTCTCTGGATGAACCCGAAACCACGAAAGGGGGGGCTCTCGGCTACGCCGGGTTGCACTGACGAAGGGGTGCTGAAGGAGATTCTCCGGGACCGGCAGGGGCTCTCGTCCCTGGACGAGCCGGGCCGGTTTCTTTTTACTCACGGCACGCTTCGCGAGGGGTGGGATCACCCCAATATCTTTGTCATCACCCGGATCAGCCGGATCGGCGTGATCAGTCGGCTCGGACCGGAGGCGGCCCCTCTCTCCCGGCGCGATGAGGCCCGGTGCGGCTGGGGCCGCGCTGTGGACCAGGAGGGGGTTCCCCGTTTGTATCCGGCCTCGCCCTTGAGCCTGGTGGTGGTGCCCGGCGAGAGACCCTACCAGTCGTAGCCGGTTCCTTCCATGGTGTAGGCCGGGCCCAGTTCGATAAAGGTCATGACCCGGCCCTCGCTGTTCACGGCCGTTCCGATGTGAAGCGCTCCCAGGATGGTGTTCAGGGCCAGTCCCGCGTGAAGGCCCCAGCGGTAATCGGCGTCTTCCCGGAACGTCTCGGGCTGTTCCGAATGAATTCCCCCGTACTGACCACCCGCCACCAGATAGATCCGGTCGCCCACACCCAGGGGGAGCCGCCCCACGGCAAGGCGCCCGTCGGCCCCGGCCACGGCAAAATGGCGGGCCTGAAGCTCGTGGTAGTAGTAGCCGTACCAGTTCTCCACCCCGCCCAGAAAGAAACGCTCGTAGACAGCCGCACCCGTGGAGGAATCGGACCCTCCGCGGGCAAGCATCTGGAGGGTGACGTGCCGCAGGGGCGTCCAGTAGCGTCGGGCCGAGAGCGTGCCCAGGTGAACAAACTTCTCTTGTTCTTCGTCCCAGTGGATTCGGTGGGCGATGCGTGTCTCCGATCCGCGCCGGGGAAAGAGGTCCCGATCCAGCGTGTCCCGGTCGAACTCGAATCGGCCGCCGTAGCGGGCGCTTCCCTCAAAGTCGAACTCATCGATACGGCTGCCCTCGAGGCGCTGCAAGGTGAGCCACTCGGCAAAAGCGGCGGCCCGGAACTGCCAGTTCTTGCTGATCCTGGCGGAGACCCCCAGCTCGGCGCCGAAGCGCCGCCGCAGATAGAAGGATTCCACCGATCGGCCATCGTAGAAGGGCATATTCTCCGCCAGAGCGTAGACGGCGGGGGTGATAAAAAACCAGGGAGTAACAGGTCGCTCCAGGGCTGCCCGAAGGCTGGTGCTGCGTGCGAGCCAGCCCTCCAGGATCCATCGGGGGGCGCCGTCGCCGGGATCGTAGGTGTAGCGCAGGTGGGTCATGGCCATGCCCAGGGAGTTTTCGATCAACTGGCCCCGCAACCCCACCCCCACAGAGAGGGACGAGCTGGGAATCTCTTCGGGTGAGGCCAGGATCATCACCTCGGACCCACCCGTCACATCGTAGGAGATGGAACGGAAAAGCCCCGTGTGGTAGAGCCCGTAGACCGCCTCCTGAAGTCCGCTCACGGTGGTCTCGGTCCCGGCAAGAGATTCGACAAGTTCCTCCAGAAGCAGATAGGCTCCCGGGTTGAACTGGCGGGTCGACTCCAGGATGATGGGGGGCACTTCGTAGCGCGCCGAGCCTATCCGCAGTGGTTGATCAGCTTCGGGCCGGCTGGTCAGAGGTTCTGGAAAACCCCGGGTCTTGCGAATCTCCAGGGCGAGTTGCTCAAGCTCGTCCCACTGGTTTTGAGCCGCCTCGCGGCCCCGTTGAATCAGCAGCGAAGCCTGGGAGAAATCGGCGGGACCCAGCCCTTCCACGTCGGGACTGATTATCAGATCCGAGAGAGCCAGGTGCTCGTCGAGCATCTCCTTGCGCATGATCAGCATGGATTGATCCAGAATATTGCTGATCGAGCGCAGTTCCTCGGGTTTGTTCCGCATGGCGCTGAGGTTCACGGTGATCACGATATCGGCACCCAGGTTGCGTGCCACATCCACGGGAACGTTGTTGATGATTCCCCCGTCCACCAGATAGCGTCCCTGATAATAGACGGGGTTAAACGCTCCGGGCACGGAAAAGCTGGCCCGGATCGCCGTTTTCAGGTCTCCCTCGGTGAAGACCACCTGTTCTCCCGTCAGCAAATCAGCAGCAACAATGGCAAGTTGCCGGGGAAGATCCAGAAAGGAATCGGTCAGGGCCTGGGCGCGAAGAAGATCGTCCAGGTATTCCACCACCCTCTGGGCGCTGGACATTCCCGAGGGCAGGAGCAACTCGCCCTCGCGAAACTTGATTGATCCCCGGAAAGCCCGGCGCTGTCGACGGTCGGTGTAGCCCAGCTGAAGCCGGTCGGGGGCGTCAAAGAGAACTTCGTTCCAGTCGGTGGTTTCGGTGATTGCCACCATCTGGTCTGCCCGATAGCCTGCAGCGTAGAAGGCCCCCACGATGCTGCCGATACTGGTGCCCGCCACGATATCCACGGGGATTCCCAGGGCCTCGATCGCCTCCAGGACACCCACATGGGCAAAGCCCAGGGCTCCTCCTCCTGCCAGAACCACCGCCACGGTGGGGCGGGGTGGTTCCGACGCCTTCGCCGGGGAAGCGGAAAAAAAACCGATCAAGAGGCCGATTGCAAGAATTCGGCATAGCACGGGCTGGTTCATGGTACCTCCAAATCTATCGCAACGGCCGGGGAAGGTAAACGTAACGGGGGCCGTTATGATACACTCTTCCCATGGAGAGTTCCCTGTCTACCCTTATTGTACCACCCGGGTACCGACCCCTTCTGGATCCTCGTCACACCGAACGGGCAATCCAGAAGATCAAGGAGGCCTTTCAGACCAGTCTGGCCTACGAGCTGAACCTGGTCCGCGTCACAGCACCCCTCTTTGTGCGCGCCCACCAGGGGATCAACGACGATTTGAACGGCGTTGAGCGTCCTGTGCGGTTCCAGGTGGGAGGCCTGGGCAACGAAGAGGCCGAGATCGTTCAGTCCCTGGCCAAATGGAAGCGTCTTGCCCTGGCTGACCTGGGATTTTCCCCGGGGGAAGGGCTCTACGCTGATATGAACGCCGTCCGTCCCGACGATACCATGGACAACATCCACTCCCTCTATGTGGATCAGTGGGATTGGGAGCTGGCGCTGGAGCCCGAAGAACGAACCCGGGCCACGCTGGAGCGGGTTGTCCGGACGGTCTACGATGTCATCCGCCGAACCGAGCGCTACATCTGTCACGAGTATGAGGAGCTTCTCCCGGAGTTGCCACGGGAGATCACGATTGTTCACGCCCTGGACCTGGCCCGGCGCTATCCCGGGCTTTCTCCCAAGGAACGGGAACTCCAGCTCTGCCGTGACCACGGTGCAGTCTTTATCATGGGAATCGGAGCTCCCCTGGGAGACCTCCCCCCCCACGACGGACGCGCCCCCGACTACGACGACTGGACCACCGAGATCGAACCGGGCTATCGGGGCCTCAACGGAGATATCCTGGTCTACGATGCGGTCCTGGATATTCCCCTGGAGCTCTCCTCCATGGGAATCAGGGTGGACCCGGCGGCGCTGGAGCGGCAGCTCGAGATATCGGGAGCCACCGATCGGCGGGAGCTCTATTTTCACCGGCGACTTCTGGCAGGAGAACTGCCGGCCTCGATCGGTGGGGGGATCGGTCAGTCCCGGCTCTGCATGTTTTATCTGCGCAAGGCCCACATAGGTGAGATCCAATCGGGGCTCTGGCCCCGGGAGATGGCTCGGGCCTGCCAGGAGGCGGGAATACCCTTGCTATAAAGGCGACGAAGAGCCTTGCAAGAACCCCCGGGGAGGTTCAGAATTGGAATGGTGAGAACAGCACGAACTCTTTCACCGGGCAGGATCCTCCTGGTCCTGATCATTCAGGCGCTCTTCTGGAATGGTCCGACCCTGTCGGCCCGGACGCCCCGACAGTTTCGGATATCCCTGGAAAACGCCCCGAGCCACGTCCAGGTCCTGGCGGTCCAGGAGTTTGCCCGACGCCTGCGAAACGAGACGGAGGGTGCCATCGCAGCCGAGGTCTTTCCCTCGGGGGAGCTTTTTCGCGACAGCGACGTTGTTGAGGCGCTTCACCGGGGTGCCCTGGAGATGGGCGTTCCCGGAACGTGGCAGCTTGACCGGTTTGTGCCGGACGTAGCGGTTTTTCTGCTCCCGGAGTTTTTTGGGCGAGACCTCGCGGTTGTTCATCATCACGCCGATGGCCCCCTGGGAGCAGCGATAAATCGCCGCCTTGAGGCTCGCCTGCCTGTGGTGGTTCCCGGACGCTGGTTTGACCTGGGTCACGGGCACCTCTTTTTCCGCCAGGGCCCGGTGCAGAACTACGCCGACCTGCAGGGCCAGGTGATCCGCGTTGCCGGGGGGCTTGCCAACGAGCTGCGCATTGCCGAGCTGGGGGCTCAGCCGGTAACCATCGCCTGGGGGGAAGTGCCCCGACGGCTGGAACGGGGCCAAATGGACGGGCTTCTGACCACCTTCGAGACGGTACGCTCCGGGCGGCTTTGGGAACGGGGCGTTCAGTTTGCCCTGGAGGATTTCCAGTACATGCCCCAGTATATCCCCCTGGTGAGCCGGCGGGTCTGGGAATCTTTTACTGCCGAAGAGCAAGACCTTTTTCGCACTCTCTGGGAGGAAGAGGTGCAAAAGCAGCGGCGCGCCGCCGCCGAAGCCCAGGAAGCGGCCCGGCGGGAGCTGGTCCGCCAGGGGGTTCGAATCCATCGGGTGAATCACGACGAGCAGGAACGGGCCCGTCGTCTTCTGCTGGAGGCACAACCCGATTTTGTCCGCCGTCTGGGGATAGACCCGGCTCTTCTGGAGATTTTGCAGGAGTCGCCGCGCGGGCCTGATCGTTCGAGAATGCCATGAAAAAAACCCCCGGGACAGATACATCCAGAAGGAACCCGAAGCGAGGCAGAAAAACCCGCCAGCCCCCCGACGTACGTCTTGGTCTGGGTGTTTTTATCGGTGCCGTGGTTGCGGTGGTGCTCTTTGTCGCGGTGGATCTGACCCTGAGCCATCGCAGGGCAGTGAACCAGGCCGAGGAGCTGGCCCTTATTCAGGTGCAGCTGGTGGAGCAAATCCTGACGAACTGCCTTGCGGAGGTTCGCACCGGCCTTGCTGCAGCGGCCCGGGAAATGGATATCCGTCACCGGGCCGGTCTGGAGGTCTCTGATGATCGGGTCCTCCAGGGGCTCCTGGAGGAGCATTTTCTTTTCCTTGAGGCCGTGGCCAACGCCGCTGTCTATGATGTCCAGGAACGTCGCCAGGTGGTCTTGCGTCGCACCGAGCCGGTTCCCCCCGAGGAATGTCTTCTCTGTCCAGCCTTTGGCGCATCCCATCGTCTTGCTCTGCCCGGTGCTCCCGCAGAAGGGCTCCTCTGGTTTTCCCATCGCAGCGAGGAAGGAGTGGTTCTGAAGGCGGTGGTGCGGGAATCGTACCTGACCAGGAATCTTCAAATGATTCTGGGTGACACCATGGGCGGGGTCCTCTTTTCCCGCCAGGGCGAGGTGGTGGCCCAATGGGGAGATCCCCGGGGCTACGCTGCGGCGGTGCGGGCAGAAGAGCGGCAGGGCGTGGATCAGGCCCTCTTCAGCCGCCGTCGGGAGGGCCATCTGGTGGCGGTCATCCGAACCAGAGGGGTTCCCCTGGATGTGGCGGTGGTGCTCTGCCCCAAGTTTTTCCTGGGGCAGTGGCGCTCCAGGGTGGTGGTGCTTCTGCTGGTTTCGCTGATCGCTCTCTCCGCCCTGGGGTGGTTCCTGCGGGCCATTCACCGCAGGGCGGCCCAGGTATGGGAGTCTCGAGAGGCCAAAGCGCTGGCCCGGGAGCGGGAAATCCAGATCCGGGAGACCCATCATCGGGTAAAGAACCATTTGACGGTGATCGACAGTATTCTCTCTCTGCAGGCCTCCAGAACCCCGAACCCCGAGATACAGGTGCTTTTGCAGGATCTGCGCGGCCGGGTTACGGCGATCTCGCTGATCCATTCCATGCTTTACCAAAGTGAAGAACTGGGAAGAGTCCTGTTTCCGGATTACTGCCGCTCCCTGATACGGTATATCTGCCAGGCCTACGAGGCCGAAGGAAAAGCGGCAACGCTCTGCCTGGATATAGAAGAGATGCATCTTCCTCTGGAGGTGGTCAAACCCCTGGGGTTGATCATTCAGGAACTGGTGGTGAACGCTTTCAAATATGCCGGGGATTCTCCGGAGTTTTCGATCACACTTCATTTTGGTCAGGAAGAACCCGGCTCGGAGGACCAGTCCCGGCTTTTTCTGCTTGTAGCCGACAACGGCCCCGGCTTTCCCGATGATTTTACCCCCCGAGAGGGGGATTCCCTGGGAATGCTCCTTGTGCAAGCCCTGGTGGACGATCTGGAGGGAGAGATGATTCAGTGGAATCAGGAGGGAGCGCACACAAAAATCAGTTTTTCTCTCCCGTAGCACACCTTTTTCCGGTATACTCCAAGAGTCATGGAACAGGACGAGGTTCTATCGGTATACGGAGCGCTTCACGACACGGGAGCGCTGAAGCAGCTTGAGGAGTACCGTAACAAAGCAGACCGGCTCCAGCAGCTGGTAAACCAGTCGGTGGAACTCTTCACCAAGCGCACCGAGGAGGACCTGGTCTCCTACGTAGTATCGTCCCTGCTTCAGGCCTTTGTTCCTCGTCATGTGGCGGTGTTTCTGGATCCCCTGGAATACAACGCCCCCGTAAAGACCCTCTATTACCGAAACCTGAAACCGGAAGATCCCCCGGTGACGCTGACCTCAATAGAATGGCTGGGGCCGGTCCTGGACGCATCCCAGGAGGCAGTCGCTTTCGAAGCGGTGCTGGCCTCGGCACCTCGTGAGGCGGAGCAGCTTCGTCCCCTGGACCCGGAGCTGATCGTTCCCCTGCTGGGGCTCAACGGTCTCTACGGGGTAGTGGTTATCGGGACGCGTATTCTGGACGAAGCCTACACAGAGGAAGAGCTGAAATACATCAACCAGTTCTTTGTCTTTGCCTCCATCGGCCTCCAGAACATTCTTCACTACGTCAGCGCCGTAACAGACTACAAGACCCGTCTTTACAACCATTCCTTCTTCAACCAGCGTCTGATGGAAGAAATCCACAAGGTCCGGCGCTACGGAGCGCGCTTTGCCCTTCTGGAGATTGATATCGACCATTTCAAGCGGCTGAACGACACCTACGGCCATCTGGCGGGCGACGAGGTGCTCTATCAGTTTTCCCGGATTCTGGAATCCTCGGTGCGGACCGAGGACGTGGTCTCCCGGTACGGAGGGGAAGAGTTCCTGGCTCTCCTGGTGGAATGCCCGCCCCGGGATACCCAGGCCGTGGCTGAACGGATACGCCGTTCGGCAGAGGAGCGGGTTTTCTCCTTCCGGGGCGAGGAAATCCGCATGACCGTGAGTGTGGGTGTAACCTATTGCTGCTGTGCGATCATGGAGGAACCGGCCGATGTGATCGCCCGGGCTGACTTTGCTCTGTATGAGGCGAAGGAGCGGGGCCGGAACCAGGTGCAGACCTGTCGCCCCGGCCTTCTGGGGATTGCCCGCCGCCGGCGCCTGACCCGGGAGGCCGCAGCCGGTTGCCAGGGGGCCTGACAAGCAGGCCCCGGCAAAGCGGACACCAGGGGATCAGACAAACACAGCCAGGAGGATTCCCGCCGCAACGGCAGATCCGATAACCCCGGCCACGTTGGGACCCATGGCGTGCATCATCAGGAAGTTCCTGGGGTTTGATTCCAGCCCCACCTTGTTCACCACCCGGGCAGCCATGGGCACCGCCGAAACGCCCGCAGCGCCAATCAAGGGGTTCACGGGAACCCGCGAGACCTTGTTCATGAGCTGCGCCAGAAGTACCCCGGTCATGGTGCCAATCGCGAAAGCCACCAGTCCCAGGATCACGATTCCCAGGGTCTCGATCCGCAGGAACATGGCCGCTTCAAGCTTGGACCCTACCACCAGCCCCAGAAGAATGGTCACGGTGTCTATGAACGGCCCCTGGAGGGTCTTGGAGAGCCGGTCGGCCACGCCCGATTCTTTCACCAGGTTGCCGAACATGAGCGCACCAATCAGGGGCGTCGCCGTGGGCAGCAGGAGGATACACAGAGCTAGAGTGAGGAGGGGAAAAATAATTTTCTCCACCTTGGAAACCTCCCGGAGCTGTTTCATCACGATCTTGCGTTGCTCCGGGGTGGTGAAGGCCCGCATAATGGGTGGCTGGATGATCGGCACCAGCGCCATATAGCTGTAGGCCGCCACTGCGATGGCCCCTACCAGATCAGGCGAAAGCTGGGAGGAGAGGAAGATCGCCGTGGGTCCGTCGGCACCGCCGATGATCCCGATCGAGGCTGCATCCTGGAGAGAGAAATCAAACCCGGCGTAGACACTCAACGCAACAGCTCCCAGAACGGTAGCAAAAATGCCAAACTGGGCCGCCGCGCCCAGAAGGGCCGTGCGGGGGTTTGCAATGAGCGGTCCAAAATCGGTCATGGCCCCCACACCCATAAAGATAAGGAGGGGGAAGATACCCGTATCGAGGCCCACCATGCTGATCATTCCCAGGAATCCCTCGGGGCCGGCGATCGCCGCCACGGGCACGTTGGCCAGGATGCCCCCGAAGCCGATGGGAAGCAGGAGCAGAGGCTCGAAGTTCTTTGCCACGGCCAGGTAGATCAGAACCAGGCTGACGGCGATCATTGCAAGCTGGCCTCCTGTGAAGGCCACCAGACCGGTGGCCTGCCAGAGGCTGTAAACAGACTGTGAAAAATCCATGGACTACGCTCCTCAGGATGCGGCGGGGTTAATGGTGAGCAATTTCTGATCTGCCACCACGTGGTCGCCGTCGGAAACCTCGATGGAACCTACCACACCAGCTACCTCGGCCTCGACGTTCATCTCCATCTTCATGCTCTCCATGAGCATCACGGGCTGACCCGCCGAGACGGAGTCTCCTGCCCGGACCAGAGCCTTCAGAACGACCCCCGGCATGGGAGCGGTAACCGCCACAGCCTCGCCCGTGGTTGCCGCAGCGCCGCCGCCGGAGGATGTGCCGCTTCCGGAGGACGACTCCTGCTCCACCTTGAAGGGATAACTCGTGCCATTCACCGTGGCCGTTCCACCCTGAACCTTTACGGTATAGCGCTCGCCCTCGAGGGTGACCGTGTAGGTGCCGTCACCGCCTCCCGGGGAGCCCTCGGGGGCTGCCACTGCGGCAGGGGCCTCGTTCTTGCGAACCTGAAGCTTGCCCTCGCCTTTGAGGAAGGCGATTCCCCGGTCCTTGCAGGTGGCGGCAATAAAGACGTTTTCGTCGGTAATCTCGAGACCCGCCTCTTTCAGGGCAGCCTCAGCCGGGGCGCGCCCCTTTTTGGGGTCCCGGTCGTTGAGAATGCGGGGGCTCTCGGTGGTGGGCTCCATCTGAAGCTGATCCCGGGCGATCCCGACGATTTCCGGATCCGGCGTTGTGGGGGTCTTGCCGTAGTAGCCCAGAACCATGTGGCCGTAGCCCTCGGCGATCTTTGCCCAGGGACCAAACATGACGTTGTTAAAGGCCTGCTGAAAGTAGAACTGGGAAACAGGAGTAACCGACGTGGCAAAACCACCCCGGGCAACAACCTCGCGCATGGCATCGATCACATCAGGAAAGCGATCCAGCACGTTGTGGTCGCGCATCATCTGGGTATTCGCCGTGAGGGCACCACCGGGCATGGGCGAGAAGGGGATCAGGGGCTCCACGGCCAGCGCCTCGGGGGGCATGAAGTACTCCTTCATGCAGTCCTTGAAGACCTCTTCCGCCTCCAGAACCTTGTCTATATCAATATCCAGGTCAAAGTCGGTACCCCGCAGGGCGTGCCACATCACCATGACATCGGGCTGGGCCGTCCCTCCCGACACAGGAGCCATGGAAAGATCGATCCCGTCCACACCCGCCTCCAGGGCCGCCTTGTAGGTGAGGGTCGCCGTTCCCGCCGTATCGTGGGTATGAAACCGGGTTGGAACATCTTGGGGCAGGCGCTTTTTGGCCAGCTTGATTGTCTCGTAGACCACCTTGGGTGTGGCCGTCCCGGAAGCATCCTTGAAAACCAGGGAATGGAAGGGAATCCCGGCCTTCAGAATCTGCTGGAGCGTCTTGTCGTAGAACTCTGCCGTGTGAGCGCCCGAGAGCCCCGGGGGAAGCCCCATGAGGGTAATGGCGATCTCGTGCTGAAGCCCGGCCTCCTCGATACAGCGGCCGCTGTAGTCCAGGTTATCCACATCGTTCAGGGCGTCAAAGTTGCGGATCGTGGTGATCCCGTGCTTCTTGAACAGCTCGGCATGGAGCTTGATCATATCGCTGGGCTGGCTTTCCAGCCCCACCACGTTGATTCCCCGGGCCAGGGTCTGGAGGTTGGCATCGGGCCCCGCCGCCTCGCGGCAGGCATCCATCATCTCGAAGGCATCCTCGTTGCAGTAAAAGTAGAGCGACTGAAAGCGGGCGCCTCCACCCACCTCGAAGTGTCGAAGGCCGGCTCGAGAGGCAGCCTCCAGGGCGGGAATAAAGTCTTTCGTCAGAACCCGGGCCCCGTAGACCGACTGGAATCCGTCCCGGAAGGCGGTAATCATTACATCGATTTTCTTCATGAAAGGTTCCTTATGAGTGGTTCTTGCGGGCTGCCACAACTGCCAGCACGGCAGCGGTCCGCTCCTGTGCGGCGGCGGCAGAAGATCGAAGCGAGAAGCGTTGTACGATTGAAGTCATCACGGTCATGAGCATGACCAAAAGGATAAGAAACACAAAGACAACGCTCATTCCAATAATCATGAGCTGTACACCGTCCATCAGCATAGTGTGGGTCTCCTTACACGTTCTGCTTGGTTATTTCAGGTCTCGCTAGTTATAACAGCCTTCGATGCAAAATTGCAAACCAAAGAGCAGATTATTTTATTTCTTCGATAGATTTATTTTTCCTCCTTTTTGATCCTCATTGGGTATCATATTTACTTCAATTGATACCATATTGACTTTCATTTAAAACAAATATATGATTGAATTCATACGAGCAGGAGGATCTCATGGAAGCGGCGATACGAGAGAGCGGGAAAACCCACCGGATAGCGACCCTGCGGGAGCGGGTGCTCCAGGCACGGCCTGAAATCTGCCTGGAACGGGCCCGGTGCTACACCCGGGTGTATCAGGATTTTTCCCGGGAACCGGTGATGATCCGCCGTGCCCTGGCCCTGAAAAAGACCCTCTCGGATATGACCATCTTCATAGAAGGGGACACCCTGCTGGCGGGCAACCATTCCTCGCAGCTCCGGGCGGCCCCGATCTTCCCGGAATACGCCGTGGAATGGATCGAGCAGGAGATCGACCAGTTTGACCAGCGGCCGGGAGACCGCTTTTATCTGGCCTCGGAGGCAGACCAGGCCAGGGAAAAGCGGGAGGAACTGCTGGAAATCTGCCGGTTCTGGCGGGGAAAAACCACCCTGGACCGGGGCCGGGCCCTCATGGCGCCCCATCTGCGAGAGATCCACGAAGCGGGAATCATCCGGGCCGAGGGAAACCTCACCTCCGGTGATGCCCACATCGCGGTGAATAACGAGAAGATCCTGGCTATCGGCCTGGGGGGATACCTGGAACGGGTTACTTCCCGCCGCCGGGACTGCGATCTTGCCACCCGGGAAGGCCTTGCCCGGGATCAGTTCTTTCGCGCCCTGGAACTATCCCTGGAGGCGTTCCGGGGGTTCATACTCCGCTACGCAGACCTGGCAGCGGAGTTGCTCCAGGATGGAACAATCACGCCCCGGCGTCGGGAGGACCTTCAGCGGATCCGCGAAACCTGTCAGTTTATAGCGGTGAACCCTCCCCGAACCTTCTACGAGGCGGTGCACCTCACCTGGTTCGTACAGCTGGTGCTTCAGATCGAGAGTAACGGTCATTCCCTCTCCCTGGGGCGCATGGACCAGTATCTCTATCCCTTCTATAAGGCCGACCGTGAAGCGGGACGCATCCAGGAGGACGAGGCCCGGGAGCTGCTGGAAAACCTCTGGGTCAAGCTGCTCTCGGTCAACAAGATCCGCTCCTGGTCGCACACGCGCTATTCCGCCGGAAGCCCTCTCTACCAGAACGTCACCATCGGCGGTCAGAACCCGGACGGAACAGACGCTGTGAACGATCTGAGCTATCTGATCCTGCGCTCCGTGGCAGCCACGCGCCTGACCCAGCCCAACCTCTCGGTCCGGTTTCATCGGGCCATGAGCCAGGATTTTCTCCAGGAGTGTCTCCGGGTGGTAAGCCTGGGTTTTGGAATGCCCGCCTTCAACAACGACGAGGTGGTAATCCCCTCCTTTATTGACCTGGGCGTCTCCCGGGAGGACGCGTACAACTATTCCGCCATCGGCTGCATCGAGGTGGCCGTTCCCGGCACGTGGGGATACCGGTGCACGGGAAAACACTTCATCAACTTTGCCCGGGTCTTTCTGGCGGCCCTGCGGGACGGCCTGGACACCATGTCGGGGACACGTTTCTTCCCCGGACGGGGCCGGCTCGAGGACTTTACCTCCTTCGACCAGGTCATGGAGGCCTGGAAGCACCAGATCAGCCACTACGCCCGGGCCGGTGTGGCCATCGATACGGCGATCGACACCGTTCTGGAGGAGGATGCCCCGGACCTGCTCTGCTCGGCCTTTGTAGACGACTGTATCGGCCGGGGAAAGACGATCCACCAGGGCGGCTCGATCTATGATTTTGTCTCGGGCCTCCAGGTGGGGATCGCCAACCTGGGCAACTCCCTGGCGGCGATCCGCAAACTGGTCTTTCAGGATAAAACCATCTCTGCCGAGGACCTCATGGAGCATCTGGGCAGCAACTTTGCCGGTGTCCAGGGCGAGGCCGTGCGGCGGCATCTGCTTATGGGTGCCCCCAAGTTCGGCAACGATGAAGACGAGGTGGACCTCCTGCTGGCTCGGGCCTACGGGATGTACCTGGACGAACTTGAACAGTACCGGACCATTCGGGACGGCCGGGGCCCCATCGGCTGCCGCTACTACGGAGGAACCTCCAGTATCTCGGCCAACGTTCCCTCGGGCGCGGTGGTTCCCGCCACACCCGACGGACGCCTGGCCTTCACGCCCCTTGCCGAAGGGGCATCTCCCTCGGCCGGGACAGACCTGAAGGGACCCACAGCGGTGTTTCAGTCCATAGCCAAGCTTCCCACGGAAAAAATCCTGGGAGGAGTTCTGCTGAACCAGAAAGTCCCGCCGTTGCTCTTTGAAGATCCCTCGGCGCGACTCAAGCTGGAACACCTGCTGAGAACCTTTTTTGGCGAGCTCAAGGGGTGGCATGTGCAGTATAACGTGGTGGATCGCGCCACGCTTCTGGCCGCCCAGGAAAACCCCGAAGCCCACCGGGATCTGATTGTCCGGGTCGCGGGCTATTCGGCCTTCTTCACAACCCTGTCCCGGGAAGCCCAGGAGGATATCATCGCCCGAACCGAGCAGGCCCTCTGAACAACGGGAACCGTGAAAAAGAGCGTCTCCCGGGAGGAAAAAACTGGATATCCGGCAGGTTTACTGATACCTTTTCCCCAGCGGTAAAATCGCACACTTCGGTATGCCCACGCCCTTTCGCGTGGGCATACTGGTATTCGGGCTGATCAGTATAAGGAGAACGCAGGATGGCAAAAATCCTGATAACCGGAAACAGGGGGTTTCTGGGAACACGGTTTCAACGATATCACGGCAGGGATCATCAGATAGAAGGCGTGGGCCGGGCCGATCTGGACATTCTGGACAGCGACGCGGTGAAGCGGAAGATCGCCGCCTGTGGTCCCGAGATAATCATTCACGGCGCTGCCGTGACGGCCACAGCCTTCTGCGAGGAAAACCCCGACGAAGCCCGGCAGATAAATGTCACGGGAGCGCTCAACGTAGCTGCAGCGGCCCGCGACGCGGGAGCCCGCATGGTCTTTCTGAGCACCGAACAGGTCTTTAACGGTAACGACGAGCCTGGCCCCTACAGCGAAGACCACCAGGCCGTGCCCAACACCGTCTATGGCAAGACAAAGCTGGAGGCAGAAGAGCAGCTGCGGGAAACCTGCGACAATCTTTTGATCCTGCGCCTGACCTGGCTCTTTGGACTCCCCGAGTTTCGGGAACCGGTGAACTCCAACGTGGTCTGGGATGCCATCAGAATTGCCGTATCGGGAAAACGAACAAAAGTAGCAGTTCACGAATACCGGGGTGTCACCTGGGTCTACGACCTGCTGGACCGGTTCCCGGCGCTTCTGGAGATGCCCTCCGGTACGTACCATGTGGGGAGCGAGAACGATCTGAACCGTTACGATCTCTTTCGCCATGTCTTTCGGGAGCTGGGGATCTCCCACCGGGTTGAGGAGCTTCTGGTTCCTGACCATAAACTTTATCGGGAACGCCCCCGGGATATCCGTCTGGACACAGAAAAGATCACAGCCCGGGGAATCCGCTTTCCTGTCAGCACCGAGGCAATATCGCAGTGCCTGGGGGCTTTCATGACCACCGGGATGGGCTCGTCCCGGTAGCATCCGCGTCAGGCCCTCAGGCCTGACACACCGTGAGGGTCAGGGAGTGCTCCTGGAGGCGCTCCCGGAACTCCCCGGGGATGTGCGAATCAGTGATCAGGTGGTCCACCTGGTCCAGAGCACAAATCCGGGAGAGCGCCACGGCACCAAACTTGCTGGAGTCCGTGAGGATGCACACCAGGGGGCTCTTGCGGGCGGCCGTGGCGGCAACCTCGCTCCGCATCATATCGGTGCAGGTAAAACCCGTCTCAAAGGTGAACCCGTCCACCCCGATAAAGCATTTGGTAAAGTTCAGAGCCTCCAGCCCCAGGCGCGCCACGGACCCCACCAGGGATTCGCTGTCGTGCTGGTAGAGCCCTCCCAGGGTGATCACCTCGACGGAGGAGTTCTTGAGGGTTCGGGCGATAAAGAGGTTGTTGGTCACCACGGTGATATTTCTGCGCTCCTTGAGCTGGCGCGCCAGGAGGGCGTTCACCGACCCCGACTCGATGAAAATCGTCTCTCCCTCCTGGATGAGATCCAGGGCGCTCTCGGCGATCGCCTGCTTGCGATCGTAGTTGATGCCGATCCTCGATGATATCTCGTCGGCGCTTTGCAACACGGCCCCCCCGTGGACGCGTTGCAACAGCCCTTGCCGCTGCAGCGTGTCCAGATCCTGGCGGATCGTTACCCCGCTCACCTCAAAACGGGTGGAGAGGTCGGTCACGGAAATCTCCCGGTTGCGGGAAAGAAGCCGGAGAATGTCCTTCTGTCGGTCGTTCATGGGTGCTCCTTCAGGGAGATGCCTTCGAGGGGAAGCGATGCCGCGCCCACCACGGCAGCATCGGCGCCAAGCAGGGCCAGACGAATCTCGGGAGGCGCGGTGGTCATGCCCCGGAGATGTTTTGCAAATTGGGCTCGCACCCGGTCAAGGTAGACAGGCCCCCAGGCGGTAAGCCCGCCTCCCAGGACGATCAGCCCCGGGTCCAGGATCTGGAAGAGATTATTCAGACCAATGGCAAGATAATCGGCGTAGCGCTGGACCAGGCGGCAACAGAGGGGATCACCCACGGCAAGCCCCCGGGCTACGACCTCTCCCGTGATCTGTTGATCCTGGAGATCATCGGTGATCACCTCCGAGGGAAGAGCCTCCTCTTCCTGAAGTTCCCGGGCTGTCCGGCCAAGGCAAAGCCCCGCTGCATGAGCCATGAGGCACCCCTGACGGCCACACCCGCAGCGGATGATCCCTGCGGGCTCCACAATGGTGTGACCCAGCTCGCCGGCTGTGCCGGTTACACCCCGGTAGAGCGATCCCCCCAGGACAAGCCCCGCACCAATGCCGGTACTCACCGTTACAAAGGCCATATGAGGAAAGCCCTGGCCCGCGCCGAAACGGTACTCGGCATAGGCCTGGGCGTTGGCATCGTTGTCAAGGGAGACAGCCACGCCCAGAGCATCTTCCAGGGCCTGGCCCAGAGGGAAACCGGCAAACCCGGGGAGATTTGAGTTCATGATGATACGCCGGTTTCGGTAATCCACGTGGCCCGAGGTGCCCACGCCGATCCCCGAGAGCGACGAGAGGGGGATATTCTGATCGGCCAGAAGTTCCCGCACCTGCCGGGCGATACCCTCAACCACCATTTGGGGCGACTGGCCCCGGTGATCACGGATAAACCGTTTGGCACGCACGGTGCCATCATCGGAAACGAGCGCCGTAACTATCTTTGTTCCGCCCAGGTCAACTCCGCAGAGAAGCTGTCCCAATTCATCAGGATGTATCATTGGTTCCTGCCGGATATTTTGTTTGACAGCTGGTCAGGCTGAACATAGACTGTAACAGTATTTCAGGGTGAAGTCAAAAAACTTTACCACTGATTCAAACGACCCCTGATCTCTGAGCCTGTTTCCGGAGCTCCTGACATCAGGGTTCACAAGGAGGTTCCATGCGAAAGTTTGTTTTGTTGGCACTGATTGTATTAATGGCGGCCCCGGGGGCGTTTCTTTTTGCCCGGGGAGGGCAAGAGGTCGAGCCGGTTGATTCCGTAGAGGTGCTCCACTGGTGGACCTCGGGCGGTGAGGCAGCAGCCCTGGGTGTCCTGAAAGACAACCTCGAAGCCCAGGGAATCGAGTGGATCGATTCTCCCATCGCCGGAGGCGGCGGAACCCAGGCAATGACCGTTCTCCGCTCCCGGGCAACCGCCGGTGATCCCCCCGCAGCGGTCCAGATGCTGGGAATGGACATTATCGACTGGGCCGAGTTGGGCCTTCTGGCAAACATGAACGACATCGCCACAGCCGAAGGCTGGGACGAGGTTGTCCCCGATGCGATCAAGGGATTTTCCAAGTACGATGGAAACTGGATCGCCGCTCCGGTGAACGTCCACTCCACCAACTGGGTCTGGGCAAACCGGTCCATCATGGACGAGCTGGGCCTGGACATCCCCACCACCTGGGATGACTACATTGCAGCCATGGACGCAGCAGAAGCTGCAGGATACGTCGGCCTTGCTCACGGCGGTCAGGCCTGGCAGGACGGAACGGTCTTCGAGGCAGTTCTGGCATCCACGGGAGGCCCCGAGTTCTACAAGCGGGCCATGATCGATCTGGACGAAGGCGCACTGCGCTCCGACACGATCCTGAAAACCTTTCAGCGCATGGAGCAGCTGGCAGGATACCTGGATCCCAACTTCAGCGGCCGCGACTGGAACCTGGCCAGCGCCATGGTAATTGAGGGACAGGCCCTCTTCCAGATGATGGGTGACTGGGCCAAGGGTGAGTTCATCAACGCCGGAATGGAGCCCGGAGTAGATTTCGAGGGATTTCGTACCCCCGGAACCCAGGGAACGGTTCTCTTCAACTCCGATCAGTTTGTGATGTTCCAGGTAGCACCCCAGTACCGCAACGCCCAGAACCTTACGGCCAGTGCGGTCATGGATCCCGAGTTCCAGATCGCCTTCAACACCGTGAAAGGCTCCGTTCCGGCCCGGACCGACGTCCCTGACACCCAGTTCGAAAGCATTGGCCAGGCGGCGATGCGCGAGCTCCAGGAGGCAAACGCAGCAGGAACGCTCCACGGTTCGGTGGCCCACCGCCACGGAAACCCCGTACAGGTTATGGAAGCGATGCTTGACGTGATCACGGCCCACTTCAACGGCCAGGTCTCCAGTCAGGCAGCAGCTCGGGCCTTTGCAGACGCCGTAGCCCAGGCGCGGTAAGCACGGGCGGTTTTTCAACGTATACACCGGGAGAAGATCTCCGGGGCCGTGCCCCGGGGCTTCTCCCATTTAAGGAACACGAGCACCATGAAAACTCGTCTGCGATTATCCAGCGACGATGTAATGGCCCGGGTTGTATTGTTCCCGGCGATCATCATCACCCTTATCTTTGTATATGGTTTTATCCTCTTTACCGTCTATCTTTCCTTCACGGGGTCCCGAATTCTTCCCATTCACAGCTGGGTGGGGTTCGAGAACTACCGGCGCCTTTTTCGGCTGGATCACTGGTACGTGGCCCTGCGGAACATGGGCATCTTCTTTGTCCTCTATATTGGTATCAGCACCATCGTGGGGTTGTTCCTGGCGATCCTGATAGACCTCCATCGTTTTGGAGAGCGGGTTTTCAGGCCAATCTTTTTGTACCCCATGGCGATCTCTTTTATTGTTACCGGAACAGCCTGGAAATGGTTCCTGGACCCGGGGATCGGCCTTCAGCACATCATGCGCATGTGGGGGCTCACGGGGTTCACCTTTGACTGGATCAAAAACAGCGAGATGGCGATCTATACTGTGGTGATAGCTGCGGTGTGGCAAGTCAGTGGCTTTGTGATGGTGATCTTTCTCTCGGGACTCCGGGCAATAGATCACGGAACGGTGGAATCGGCCGTGGTAGACGGCGCGGGATTTTTTAATCTCTATACCAAGGTGATCATCCCCCAACTGGCGGGATCCTTTCTCTCGGTCTTTGTCATTCTGGGGCACATGGCGATCAAATCCTACGATCTGGTGATCGCCCTGACCGGAGGCGGACCGGGACGCGCCACGGCGTTGCCCTCGACCTTCATGTATTCCTACACCTTTCAGCGGAATCAGATGGGTATCGGTGCTGCCTCGGCGGTGATCATGCTTCTGGGAATCGCCGTGATCATCGTTCCCTATATCCGGTCCCAGGTGAAGGAGCTCTAGTATGACCATTGGCGGAACGGTACGAATGACGCGCTTCGGAAAAGGCCTCATTGTAGCGCTGATGGTGCTCTTTGCGATCTATTTTCTGGTTCCTCTCTATGTAATGCTGGTAAACTCGGTGAAACCCCTGAGCGAGATCCGGGCCGGCAACATGATGGCCCTTCCCCAGAGTTTCTCTCTGGAGTTTTGGGGCAAGGCCTGGGCCACGGCGCAGATAGGGGTTCAGGCCACGGGGTTGCGGCCCTACTTCATGAACTCCGTGGTGATGGTAATCCCCTCGGTGATGTTCTCCACGGTGATCGGTGCGCTGGCGGGGTTTGTCTTGTCCCAGTGGCCGGTAAAGCACAGCAAGCTCCTCTTCGGGCTGATCCTCTTCGGGGCGTTCATCCCTTTCCAGACGGTGCTTATTCCCATGGCACGAATCCTGGGGATGCTGCGGTTGTCGGGCACAACCCGGGGACTCATTCTGGTTCACACCGTCTACGGGGTAGCCTTTACCACCCTCTTTTTTCGCAACAGCTACGCCGGGATTCCCCACGAACTGGTCCAGTCCGCCCAGGTGGACGGGGCTCATTTCATGCGGATCGTTCTGAGCATCATTCTGCCCAACTCGGTGGCCGTTTTCATGGTCTCCGTGATCTGGCAGACCACAAATATCTGGAACGATTTCCTCTTTGGGGCCTCCTTTGGCGGTTCCCGAGGCCAGCCCATGCAGGTGGCCCTGAACAACCTGGTGAGCTCCTCCACGGGGGTTCTTGAGTATAACGTGCACTTTGCCGGAGCTGTCATGGCAGCACTGCCCACGCTGGTAATTTACCTTGTTTCGGGTCGGTATTTTGTGCGGGGTCTCATGTCGGGGTCCGTCAAGGGATAACCACCCAGGGCTCCACCCGCAGTCCCTCCCCGGGGAGAATCCTCTCCCCGGGCAATCTTTCCTGTACAGCAGATCTGCGATGTAATAGTATTAATTCGGTAGTCGGGAATTCCCATTCCCGGTATTGTGTCTCTATGGTACGGCCGGGCCAACTGCCTGTGCAGGGCCTGGGGAGGATAACCTGCGATTTCCCGGAGCGATCACTCCGGAAGATCGCTCCGGAAGAATGGGGGCAGAGATGAGAAGAATCAGGAAAACCGTGGGCATTGCGTTCTTTTGTGTAACCCTTGTGGCACCCCTGGCGCAGGCCTTTGATTTCGGACCTCGACCGTTCTTTCACCTGATCGATGAGGAAGGAGGCAGGAGCATATCGGGAATGTATACCTACCAATACGTTACCGTTAATGCCCATACCTTCGACAGAATGCGCCTCGATGCTGGCGGTCTCGGCACTGCCTGGGTCGAGACAACCGATCTGGAAACCCACTTCGAGCCGCACCATCAGCTGAACCTCACGGTTGATCTCTTCCCCGGTGCCAACGTTGCATTCAGCTACGTGACCAACCAGTTCAACCAGGACCAGGACGACTCGCTCTCCTACGATGAACTGAAGGCCGACCTCCATCTGGGCCCCTGGTACCTCGGATACCGGCGGGTGAGTCAGGAAACGCGGACCTACTACAAGCTGCGCGCTCCAGCAGCTACAAAGAGGACCAGCGAAGAACTTGAATATGATACCAGGCTCGATATCGTCAAATTTGGCATTCTATCGACAGAAGGGATGAGGGCGGGGCGCCAGAACCAGAGGCTCATGGAGCTCTATGGAGGAATCACCTACATCGGCCTGGACACTGCCCTGCCTGCCTTCAAGGAAGGGGGAGAGGGGAGCCTCGTGGCAGAGTCCTTTAAAAGCCGTTCCCTGGGCCTGACCGCCAACGTTTCCTTTACCTCGATACTTGTCGAAGCGCAGCCGGGAGACAATTTCCTTCCCTACTTAACCTTTGGCTACTCCTGGACATTTTTCGGGATAACCAGAATGAACGATGAATGGGTATCGGGCATGAGCCTGGGCTACCGCATCGTTGAGGGAGAAGGCGTTCTTGACACCTCCTTCGAGGCAGGTCTTGGAGCCTTCCTGATGAACAGAGCCCGCTTCGACATGAACCTCTTTTTTAACGGAGTAGCGGTCAGGAGCGAAAATTACGAGCAGATTCTGGGCAAAGGCGGATTGGCCTTTTCGCTTGAGATCCAGATCTAGCCAGGTGTTCCCGGCGGGGTGTGCCCTGTCGGGAACAGGGGTGGGCGTCTTGCCCCAGGGCGCTCCCTTAGGTGCGCTCCCTTAGTTGCGTGGCAATACGGAGAGACACATCGTAGAAGTGAGCCCCTTCATCTACCAGATCGGGAGCGTTCTCGAGCGAGTCAGTGAGTGTCATGACGTAGGCAACCATCGCGTAGATGGACCCCACATCAAAGGTGCTGTTTCGTGTTACAAGAAACAGCACAAGAACGACAGCACCCAGCGAAAAGACATCGGCTATCGACCATGCGCCGGTTTCCACGTCTTTGAAGCGTATGTTTAATCGCGTAATAGCCCGAAAGTAGTCGCGAATGCGCGCTGGTGCTGGTTGTGAAATCACCTTGACGTGAGACTCCCGAAGGGTGTTTATCCGCTCATTGAGATCAACCGCCCGGATACTGAACCACCATTGCAGCAGGGCAATAATCACTATCAACGCCGCAGCAACGGCTCCAACCCGGAGATCGTAGAGAAAGAGCATCACAGCTGAGCCAAATATCCCGACGATGCCACTGATCAGCAGGGGCACCTCATCGGCGAGGGCATCGCAGATCTTTTCCACCATGATCACACGAGCAGCAATCTCGCTGGTAGTATCCGGTGTGTTCTGTTCTCCAAGAATGAGCTTGCCTGCAATGGTGCGGTAGATTTTTGCAAAGAGGCGGGATGCGGTAATCTGGTAGAGGGCGCTGAACGCGGCCTGAAGCAGCCAGACTGCCGTTAGGGGCGCGATACTTATAATTCCCCGGCCGTCCAAAAACCCGTTGATCGCCAAGCCGATTGTGAAGGGATACAGGAGGCCCAAGACGAACTCGGTCACGGATAATGTGTAGGTAAAGGCGAGGCGAAACCGATACGGGTGAAAGAGAACCCTGGTCGCAGCGGACATCGTTAAACTCCTATGCTATGATACAGTGTACAAACAATTTTATTGTACGCTGTACAATAATGTCAACTGAAAGATAGAACTGGAAGACACAACTGGAGAGTATATGCCGCGTTCCAAAGGCCGGACCCCCCTTTCCCATGATCGCATTCTGGGTGAAACGGTAGCGTTGATTGATCGTGAGGGGTTTGAAGGGTTCAGCATGCGCCGTCTTGCTGCAGCGCTGGGCGTGCAGCCCATGGCGATCTATCATTATTTCCCCGACAAACAGGCCCTCCTGCATGGGGCGATTCATATTGTCCTTGGCGAATGTGAGACCGCCGGCGTGGCCGACGGCCTGAAGGCCGTGGAGAGGATCTGTCGTTCCCTGCGTGAGGTTTCAAAACGGCACCCCGCGCTCTTCCTTGCGGCCATGAATCAGGAGGTGATGTGCCGCAGTGAGCTTGCCATTGCAGAGGGGATTCTGAGCGCCCTCGTTGCCGGCGGTATCGATGAGAAACGGGCGCCACGGCTATACAACACGCTTATTACCTATGTTACCGGCTTCTGCTGCGACGAGATTACGGGTCAGCTCTTTATGTGTGACCAGGAGGCAGAAGATTTCATGAACAGCGAAGATGCCGGGGCCTTCCCGATGGTCTCCCGTTTTCTCCCGACCCTTTCCGGTGCGAATCCTGACGGGGAGTTTGATTTCGGACTATCTCTTCTGATGCAGAGTATTCAGCACATGGGGTGAGAAAACTTCCTGATGGCCGGCATGGAAGCTTGTTCAGAAGATAGTCGTACTGCCACCGTGCATTTTCCTGAGCAAGACATACTATCCGCCCATTCAAGCCCCCGACCCGGTGCTGAGCCCCAGCATACAGTTTCCCCCAAAAACACCCCCCAATTGATGCAGCAGCATCAAAAAGGCGGTAGTGATACGTGGGGGAACAATGGAAATACTGCATAAGCCGCACGATGGCTTTTTCCGAACCTTTTTCGGGCGCACAAGGGAGCTTGGCGAACTCCTGCAGCAGATCCTGCCGGCAGAACTCTTCCGCCAGCTCGATCCCGGAAGTCTGAAGGTAGAGCCGGACAGCTATCTGGACGAGAAAGGCCGCGAATATTTCTCTGACATCGCTGGCTCGGCCACCATCGCCGGCCAGAAGCACAAAATCTACATCCTGGTCGAACACAAATCCTGGCCGAACAAATGGGTGCATCTGCAAATGTACCACTACATCTACCGCATCTGGAAACAGGAGCTAAAGGAGCAGAAAAGCAGCGTCCTCTGCCCGGTGCTGCCGATCCTCTTTTATCACGGTCCCACACGCAGGATTGATCCCTCGCTCCGCTCGCTGTTTCCGCCCAGCCTGAGCGCGGAAATTAGGGGCCGGCAGCCGGAGCTGGATTTGATTATCTACAATTTGAGTTTGCCCGAAACCATTCCCGGCTCCTGTTCAGCCACCGTCGCGGCCGCCCTCTACAGCCTGAAGTACGCTCGTGACAACCTGACAGCCTTGTTGCGCGTTCTTAACCGCCTGGCCCGCGAGGGCGGAACCGCATTTCTGTTGAGTCCGGACTTCAAACAGATCCAGACCTACATATTTTCCGCCAGCAGCTTGACAGAACAGGAAATCCACCAGCAAATTTATACCGAGGTAACCAACCCGGTACTCCAGGAGGAATTCATGAGCACGGCACAATTAATCATGCAGCGCGGCCGCCAGGAAGGTATGCGGGAAAAGGCTCGTGAAGATGCACGCCGAATGCTGGACAAGGGCTTCTCCATCCAGGACATAGTCGACATCACCGGGCTGTCCGAGCAGGAAATCAAGGATCTGCAGGAACCGCATAACCAGACCCAAATCCACGCCTAAGCAGGTAAGGCGCGATTTTGAGGGCAACACCCCGGCGCTGACAGAGCGGGGAAAACAGGATTGACCACGTAGAACCAAAAAAAAGCCCTCCTGTATAGTTGCAGTTGAAGAAAAACCAGCAACAAGGAGGGCACCACAAGGTGGCTAACGTGAGTGTGTACCAACAGATTCAGGATTGCAAGAGGCTTACGGGAAACAAGAGGAAGATTCAGTAACTTTTTGTTGACCAGTGCAGCGTTCTCAGATATGACAAACACCGTTGGGCCTTGCCCGGGGCATAGTCCGAAAGTTCTGGAACATGAGCGAACAGGAATACCAGGCATACTGCCGGCGCGCATCAATACGGCGCCACCGTTTTGACGCGTTATGTTCAGGCTCTCAAGGTTACCGGTGCAGTGGAGCTCAAGAAGCAGAAACCGTTGCGCCGTCCACAAGAGGAATCGGAACCCGGGGATCAGTGTCAGCTCGACTTTGGGCAATGCAGAATTACCCGGGGGGACGAAAGGCCTACATCAATGCCACCATCGGGCACGGGAATATATACCGGGGCAAAATCGACATCCGACGATACTGCAGCGGAAACCACCAGCTGTCCCTGATTGTCTACAACATAGGAACCGAACCGCACATTTGACAACAAGGATTCTATCTCATCCCAAGTTAACTGCCTGCCAGTTCGAGCAATCATACAACCGACCCAGGACGACGCGGAGTTCAACCGCCTGACCGAATACCGGTCGATCTCGAACAATCGGTGTTGTGCGATCATGACAATCGCAGCCGCTATATCCACACCGGCTGCATCCGCCCCACCACCCGTGTTTCGGATGGAGTTCGATAGGGATCTTTCGATTCTGGTCCGGTCTGTCCTGTGGCGCAGTTCCTTCTGCACTGACGCCTGCGGTCAGGCAAGCGAGCGTATTCGCATCCTGACCCTGATGAGGGGAGGGGGGCGTCCCGGCAGCCGAAACCGGCTGCCGTCGGGCCATGCGGGGGTTCCGTCGGGGCCTGCAGGCCCCGACTGCCTGCGGCACCCCTTCTGTCCCTGACGCGTGTGTGCTGGCCCCAGGGGAAGGGTTAATCCTCCCTGGCCAGCAGGGCCTGCAGCTCGGCCAGGGGGAAGTCTACAATAGGGGCGATCTCTTCCAGGGTCATGCCTATTGCCAGCAGCCTGCGGGCAACCAGAAGCGCCTCCTTCTGGCGGCCCTTCCGGAGACCTTCCTGGATGCCTGCCTGCATCCCTTCTTGAAGCCCCTCCTGGTGTCCCTCCATCTTTAACAGCTGGGCCGTACTCATAATATCCTCCCGGAGAACCTGATCGGTCACCTCGGATTGTATTTTCTCCCGCAACTCCTCCCGGGTCAAGCCTGCGGCGTAGAGCAGATAGAGCAGAACCTGACGGAACCGGGGGCCCGCCGATCCGGTCATCGGGGAGGGCCGTGAGATTATAACAGAAACATACATCACTACAGAATGAGCTATCTCAGACGGCCGATCCGGCTGTATAGTCACCGGCGGGCGACACACCACTTTTGATCCCTCGCAGTTTGAGTACAAACCACACCCTGGGAGCCGCAAACAGAATTTGATATATCTGTGCTGCAGGTGGAAATTATGGTAAAATAAAAATATAGAAAGAACAAAATGAATTCTATTACCGAACAATGGATCGCGCAATGTGTGCGCGAAGGAACCTACTATTTCACTTCTCATGCTGATGAAGAGAGAATGAATGATGCGCTCACTATCCTGGAAGTGGAACAGGCTATAGAGAATGCAAGGATTATTGAGTATTATGAAGACAGTGGTCGAGGTGAAAGTTGCCTTGTGGTAGGTTTTACCGCGAAGGGGCTGCCGGTGCATGCAGTGTGCGGAAGCAGGCAAAACGTATTAGTTCTTGTTACTATCTATGTGCCTGGGCCACCAAAGTTCGTTACGCCGTTTCAACGAGGTGAAAAATGAAAGATAAATGCCAGTTTTGTGGTCAGTCTGAGTTTACCCAAAAAAGTGTGCAATATATTTACCGCAGGGACGGACATTTTTTTGTAGTCAATAATGTGCCGTGTGAGGAATGTAACTCTTGTGGTGAACGCTATTATGCCGCTAAAAATCTAAAAAGGATCGAGGCTGAATTTGAAGCCCTGGAACGCGGTGAAAAGACAGCCCGGCAGGAAGTGACTGTCCCGGTGGAAGAATTTGCTGAATTTGCCTTGTAGCAGAATCGAAAATTGATCCACCACAGGAGCTTGCAATTACCGGTGGTTATAAAGTGACTGACAGACATCGCAGTCGTCATATAAAAAATTCAATTATTTTCACCCATCCCTTGAATTCAGCTTTCTAATAAATGTCACAGAAACATACATCACTACAGAATGAGCTATCTCACACGGCCGATCCGGCTTCACAGCTGCCGGCAGATGATCATGAATTCGAGCTGCTGCAGGTGCTGAGCAGACAGGCTGAGGGGAAACCCCGGCAGCGGGATCTGCCGTACCCTCGGGCCTGCAGGCCCCGACTGCCTTCGGCACCCCTCCTGTCCCTGACGCGTGTGTGCTGGTCCCAGGGGAAGGGTTAATCCTCCCTGGCTAGCAGGGCCTGCAGCTCGGCCAGGGGGAAGTCTACAATCGGGGCGATCTCTTCCAGGGTCATGCCTGTTGCCAGCAGCCTGCGGGCAACCAGAAGCGCCTCCTTCTGGCG